>CADBQM010000283.1 GCA_902796795.1 uncultured Eubacteriales bacterium | reverse complement strand
GGAATCCAGGTAGAAACCATCGAGGACCCGCTGATGAAGAAGATCCGGCAGCTGGACAAATTGGTGGACGAACTTGCAAAAGGAAAACCAATGGAAAAGATTTTGCGCTGATAGAGGCTGAAAGAATGCGTAAAACCATCATCATTCTGATCGTCATTGGAGCCTTGCTTGTAATAAAAGGTCTTGATTGATCTGCCTTCTCAACCATAAGGGCGGGACGTGTAATCCCACCCTTTAGTGCGGATTTCAGTTCTATTGCTCATCTTCCAGTTCCTGCAGAAACTCCAGCAGGAATTCATGTCTTTTTTCTGCGATCTTCTTCGCCGCCTCCGTGTTCATCAGATCCTTGAGGCGCAGCAGTTTGTCGTAAAAATGCTGCACGGAATCGCTGAGCGGCCGCCCGTGCTCGCCGCCGTAGGCGAACGTTCTTGCGATGCCGATCGCGCCGAGGGCGTCCAGCCGGTCCGCGTCCTGGACGATCTTTGCTTCGATCGTCTCCGGCACTTTTCCCTGGTTCTTGCTGAAGGAAACGGCATTGATCGTTTCAATGATCCGCTCGATGCGGCTTTCCGGAATGCCGGCGTTCTTTAGAAAAGTGCGCGCGTTTTCGTTGTTCTCCGTGCGGAAGAGCTTGTGGTCGTCGGCGTCGTGGAGGAGGGCGGCAAGCGCGATGATCTCCCGGTCGCAGGCAGGCTCCGTGTCGGCGATGGCCATCGCCGTGCGGTAAACGCGCAGGGTATGTTCGGTATCGTGGCCGCCGGCATTATCGCTGAAAAGTCGGCCGATATATTCGATTGCGGTATGGATCACGGTTTCGCTCACTTTTTTGAACTCCCAGAAGCATACAAATTGTGTGTGTTTTCATTGTACCATGCTTTGGCATTTTCTCAAGCGGCAGAGGCACTCAAGCAGTGCTTGAGACCGGAGATTAGTTTCACTGAAACCACTTGCTGGGAAATCGTCACCGGAATTGTTATGATTTTAGTGCAGGGAAAGGAGGGCGTGAGATGAAGATCGTGACATATTTTAAGAAATGGATGCTTGAGGACCGCGTTTTCAAAAACGTCTGGGACTTAGAAAAGGACACGGAGATCGGATACATCTATGCCGACGGGAAATGGCATGAGCGTTCGCGGCCGGTCGACAGTCACAGCGGGATGGGAGATTCGGACCTCTACGACGTGATCACCGAAAAAATGGCCCTGGAGTACCTGGGCATTGACAAATGGCCGGAAGGGGCGGAGCCGGGTGAGGACGAAGTGGACTACACGAAGCTCAATCCTAAAGCGCTCGGATGAGAGGAAGGAGGGCGGTAATGGCAAACGAAAAACTGGTTAAGGAAGCGGTGGAGTTTTTCAGGAAAAACCCGTATTGGGCTAAAGCCCTTGACGACGCGCCGTCTGATCTTTCAAGACGCCACTTAGAATTGGAGTTCTATGCGTCGATGTATGACGTCGACGACTACGTGGACGAAATGAAAGATATTGAAGAAGAAATGGGCATTGAGGATTGGAAGTACCTAATACAATTCGCGGGGAATAACCCCGGTCGTCGTAAGTATACAAGGGCGATCGAAAGGCTCAGTTAATAAGCTCATTTGCAGGGAAAGGAGTTCGGATGATTTACACTTGTGCGGAGGCGGCGAAGCTTTTGCGGTCGCTGAATGAGGAACTCATGATACGGAGGCGAAAGGAGCAGAAGAGCATTCTGTTTACGGCTTCGATCGACGAAGATCCGGAGGCGGCGCGGCCGCTGTATAATTACCGCGATGAGCAGCGGAAACAGGAAGAACTGGAGCGGAAGATCCGGACAGTGAAGCACGCGATCAACACATTCAATCTGAATACGGTGATCCCGGAATTTGGTATCACGATCGATGAAATGCTGGTCTATATCCCGCAGCTTTCCGAGCAGAAAAGGAAACTGACAGAGATGGCCGCCTGCCTGCCGAAAGAAAGGGTGAACGGCGGTGCGAGCATCAACAGAAAAGTGGAATACACTTATACGAACTATTCGCCGGAAGAAGTCCGGGAAGACCTGCTGAAGGTGACGGACGAACTGGCAAAATGCCAGCTCGCGCTGGACCGGATCAACGGCAGTGCGGCGATCGAGCTTGAGATCTGACAATGATCCTTGTTCTTCAGACATCATTCATATACCGACAGGTAACAGGCAGTGTTGCGGTTGATTGGAAGCGACGGCGTCATGGATCATTCTATTGGCGTAAAAGTTTATCGTAGTGGTTTCACCAATAACACAGAGAACACCGGATGATGACTGAAGCGGCAAAAAACTTGCCGGCGCTGCCGGTGCCGGGACGGAAGTAAGGTTACAGGTCCCGGATCAAAAAAGATGGAGATCGTTCAGATCCCCATCTTTTTCAGTATTCCTTCTGTTGTTACGCCGGGATGTGTGAGATACATGCGGCTGATCGTTTCTGCCAGTTCTTCGCTGATGTTCAGCTTGGCGGCAATCTGCGGAACGGTTCTTCCGCGCTTGATCTCGGCAACGGCCTGTTCGACCAGTTTTGCCGGATCCTTCCGCAGTAGCTCCCGGTCACGGACTTCTCTGTCAGCAGGCTTCGCCGCATGCGGGATCTCGATCCTCCGGATCGTAAAGCCGCCGCCTTCGCCCATAAACAAGAGCGCCATCGTGATCGGCTGGCCGAAGCGCCGCGGTCCGCAGCTGCCCGGATTCAGAAAGGTGGTGCTGCCCTCTGTCGATTCACCGTAGCGGTGCGAGTGACCGTTGATGACCAGGTCGATATTTGAAAGATCCTTAGGATCGTCTTTCTTTTTGTGCGTGATGAAGATCCGCGTGCCGTAAAGCTCCACGGAAAGGCGGTCGGGAAGATCCTCCGCCCAGGCCTGGTCGGCATTCCCGCGGACGACGTATAACGGCGCGATCTCGTTCAGCTGCCGGACGATCTCCGGACTCATGATATCCCCGGCGTGCAGGATCGCCTCGCAGTCTCTGAGGACCGCGAGCACCTCCGGCCGCAGCAGGTCATGAGTATCGGAAATAACGGCGATTTTATGCAGTGTGTCCATTTGCTCGATTAACTCCTGAAAAGCGTTCAAATTGTGTGCGTTTTCATTGTACCATGCTTTGGCATTTTCTCAAGCGGCCGGCGCTCAAGCAATACTTGAGCCCGGGTGTCAGCTGCTTCAAAACTGCTTACTGGGAAATCGGCGCAGGAATTGTTATGATTTTGGTGTAGGAAAGGAGGGCAAATGCTTATGGAGGAAGAACGATCTGTGTTACTGCAGAATGTGAGAGTAATCATTACACCGGAGAAAGAGATACATATCACCTTTTATGAAGATGACAGCGCATGGAACGGAGACGATTTTGAGTATCAATTCCACTTGGACAGTGAAAATGCGGAATTGTTTTTAAAGCAGATCCCGCACATTGATGAAGACGAGAAAACGAATATTCAGGAGTGGCTGGTCAACAATGTCTATTGTGATGGAACAGGGCTGGATATGCTTGGCAGGTGGATCGAGATGGGCTTACATGGCAGCGAAAGAGTCTGGGAAGATTATCCCGGTGGGGTCAGTTATACAAAGGAGTTTTAGGAAAGAGGAGGTGCGATCATGACGGATAAGGCGGAAAAAAGGTATGATGTTGAATTCATCATGGAAAGAATGAAAAAGACAGATACGGTATTCCTTAACAGGTTCACCGGAACAATGTATTTTTATGATCCGGATGATGACGATATCGTATACAGAGGTTATAATGATACTCCCTGGGGGACTTCCGATGCACTGCTTTTCTCTTTTAAGCTGGACGATATCGAGGTTTATGATGACATGACGCCGGCAGAAGCCTTGGAACTGCTTCAAAAGAGGATCAGCAATAAGCCCTGTATCGGTTTCACTTTCCCGGATGTGGTGGAAGCGTACAGGCATATGAAGTACACCTGCGAGATCGACTATGGCGGGGAGGCCTACGGGCATTATCTCTACACCTGGGACGACGGGGAACGCTTCCTTGCCCGGTGCAAAAACTGCGGCGGATACATTCTGGTCCAGCGTTCGGAGTACCATAGCTTTACGGACGATCCGGACTCCTACTACACCGACCTGTTTCCGGTGAGCTCGCCGGAAGAGGCAGACGAACTGAACCGGAAATATGACGGCTTTGCGATCGAAAGAAAGTTTAAAGGCCGGTATCTGGCAGAAACAAACAACAGGATCTGCTGGATAGACAACAACTGATTCGGCCAGAACGACAAAACGAACACCTATGGAGAGTGCGCGAGAGACAAGCTCTATGACCGCACAGCAACCTGCCGTAAGGTAAGGTGCTAAAGCTTGATCGATGGGAGGTTAAAATGAAAACTGATCTTATTCAATTCGACACGGAGCAGATCCTGCTTCATATCCCGCACAGCAGCGACTGGATCCCCAAAAAGTATCTCCAGCTGTTTTACCTGAATGAAGAACAACTGAAAAAAGAACTGCTATTAATGACCGATCGGTATACGAACGAGTTATTTTCGGATCCGTTTATTCCAGGAGGCAATCGCTTTGTTTTCCCGTACAGCCGACTGATCTGTGACGTGGAGCGCTTCCGAAAGGACGAAGATGAGATCATGGCCGTCCGGGGCATGGGCGTCTGCTATACGTCGACGTCTTCGTTGGAACAGCTGAAAACAGTTACGCCGCAGCACCGGGAAGAAATACTGAAATTGTATGATCGTCATCACGAAAAGCTGAGTGCGGTGAGTGGAAACATATTAGAGAAATATGGTGCTGCACTGCTCATCGACTGCCACGCTTTTTCCTCTGAGCGGCTGCCATACGAGTTGGGAGATGAAGGACAGCGGCCGGATATCTGCATCGGAACAGACGACTTCCACACACCGGAGTGGCTGGCGGACTATCTTGCAGAATCATTTTCCGGCCGCGGTTATGACGTCGCTTTCAACAGGCCGTTCAGCGGGACGCTGGTACCGATGGAGCATTTCCGTAAGGATCCGAAGCTGCTGTCGGTGATGATCGAATTAAACCGTAAACTGTACATGGACGAAGCAACTGGAGAAAAGGGCGCGCAGTTTGAGCAGGTAAGAAAAGACGTGATCGAAGTGATCAGAGGGCTGGAAAAGCCGCTGAATTTCGATAGATTCAGAAATCGGTTTAAGAGTGTCGAAAGGTTCAGAAAAGCATATGGAAAACTCTCCTACGAAGATGTAAAGGCGCTCCTCCGGGCAGAAAGAGCTCCGGACTTCATTAAAGCAGCGATGATGAAATCCTGGCGAGAGGCTCTTGCAGAGGCGCGTTCTTTTTTATATGATGCTGAGTAGGACAACACAGGAGGTACTTACGATGCTGCTGGGTTCAAATACATTTGGTTTGAAATATGATCTGAAGAAGGACTTTGCGGGGACGATCCTGCGGCTGAAGGCGGCGGGCTTTACGGCGGTGGAGATCTGCGTGACGGGCGACCGCCAGATCGAGGAGATGCTCGAGCGGATCCCGGAAGAGAGGCGCGCGGCTTACCTGGATTCACCGTTCCGTTTTGCGTTCTTCCCGATGTCGGAGGCGGGCGAAAGGATCCGTGAGATCCGCGGACTGGGGCTTGCGGTCGTGGACATGCACCTTTCGCTGCCGGGCGAGCCAGATGCGGAAAACATGGCGGAGCTTACACAGGCGACGATCGCTTTCCTGAAGGAAAACGGACTCTTTGGCTGCGTGGTCAGCGGCATGAAGAACCTGGAGGGGATGAAGGCGCTCGCCCCGTATCTGGAGCAGATGGCTGCGGAACTGAAGAAGGCGGGCTTTGTGCTGATGTATCACAACCACGATATCGAATGTGTGCCGGAAGAGGGGACGACGGCCTTTGACTACCTGATGGAGCACTGTCCGAGCCTCTCAGCAGAGCCGGACGCGGGCTGGATGGTCATGGGCGGTTCAGACCCGGTAGCGTTCATCCGCCGCTATAAGGACCGTATCCCCTGCCTGCACCTGAAGGACTTCGCGAAGGAGAACAACGGAGCAGACGCCGGTGAGGCCCGCTTTACTGCGATCGGCGAGGGCATTCTGCCGCTGGCGGAGGTGATGGAAGCTGCGAAGGAGCTGAAGCTTATCGACAACGGCCTCGTCATCGACCAGGACGCCAGCACCGGCGACTTCATCGAAGACCTGAAAAAGGGAAAAGAGAACGTAGAACGGGTCGTCCGGGAACAGACGGCCTCGTAAACCATCATTTACAGGAGGAACAGAGATGCTTACAGTCGGGACCCCTGCACCGGAGTTTACGCTGCCGGACCAGAACGGGGAGCTGCACAGTCTCACAGAGTACAGAGGAAAGAAAGTCGTTTTGTACTTTTATCCCAAGGACATGACGAGCGGCTGCACGAACCAGGCCTGCAATTTCAGGGACCTGTACCCGCAGTTCCTGGAAAAAGGCGCGGTCGTCCTGGGCGTCAGCAAGGACAGTGTTGCGTCACATAAGCGCTTTGAGGAAACGCATGGCCTGCCCTTTACGCTGCTTTCCGACCCGGATCTCAGCGTGATCACGGCTTACGATATCCTGAAGCCGCCAAAAGACGGAAAACCGTCAAAAAGCCTGATCCGGACGACGTACCTGATCAATGAGGAAGGCGTGATCGAAAAGGCCTTCGGTGCAGTGAAAGCCAAAGAAAATCCGGCCAAGATGCTGGAAGAACTGTGAGAAGAAATGAAAGATCCCGTTGCATGAGGCAGCGGGATCTTTTTCTATGCACTACTGACTGTTTGTGTGCGGTTTTGTACGTGATTTTGTGTGCCGGAGCTTACTTTCCTCAGCTGATCCAGTAAATGGTGACCACTTCGCCGTCTTTCACGGTAAAGGCGAGCGGCAGCGGACCGGTGGGATTCGCGTCGGTCTTTACGTAGTTCAGGGTCTTCTGATAGAAAGTCGTGTAGCTTTCGGTCGAGGTGGACTCGCCCGTTCCAATGGGGTGCTTGCAGTTCGCGGAGATCGGGATGTTGATGCGCGCCATCGGCTGGAACATCTCGGAAGTCGATCCGGTCACCCGGGTAATGATCATGTTCGTTTCGAAATGGTCCGGTCCGAGTACCGTGGTATGCGCGACGTTTTCATAGACGATGTTTTTTCCGTTGATCGCTGCTGCGCTGTTCATGGTGTGGTCGATCGTATAGTTCCCGTCCGGCAGCATGGTGTTGAGGTGCAGCCGCGCGAGGTTGTCGATCTCACTTGCGGTATAAGCGGTCTTGTGAATCACTTCGTCGCCCCAGGGCTGGCCGTTGGTGCAGGTCAGGAGATAACCGCCGTCGTCCGTGAGGGTCCCGCGGAGCATGTAGCCCTTGCCGAGCTTCGGGACCGAAAGGGTGATCTCCTTGATGGTGCCGTCCCAGTAACCCGGGCTGCCTTCTACCGTGGTATATTTCTTGTTGTAAAGCTCACGGTAGTAGAGGGTATGATCCGCGTTGAATACGATCGTGGTGACGTTGCTGTCGCTGCCCTGCCAGACGCCGGTCAGGTAGTCGGCGAGCGAATCACCATCAGATGCTTCGGTCGTCGTCTCCTCTTCCGTGGTCGTCACTTCCTCGGTGGTCGACTCCTCCTCCGTGGTCGTTTCTTCTTCCGTAGTCGTTTCTTCTTCTGTTGTGGTTTCCGGTTCTGTTGTTGTTTCTGCGGTGGTCTCCGGCGCCTCCGTAGTCGGTTCTTCGGTCGTTGTTTCCCCTTTTGACGCGATTTCCGGATCTTTTTTGCCGAAGCTGCAGGAGGACAGCACCAGGATAAGTACGATCAATAGAACACTCAGAGTTTTTTTCATCGTGATGCTCCTTCCCTGAAGATCAGGCTGTTGATACAGTTAATATAGCACGAAATGTAAAATCTTCAAATAGAAAGTGCGGAAGACCGGCATATTGCTTTTGTCGGTAGATTCGACTATATTTTTGTTATGGAGAATATGTTTCAGACAGATGAGATGCCGATCTACGAACGGATCGCGGGCGCTCTCGTGAACGGGGCGCTGCCGCGGGATTTTTCGCTGCCTTCGGAGGAGACGGGGATCCGCTTTGCGGACGGCGCGATGGACGGCATCGCCATCTACCACATGGGACGCCAGGCGCCGGACACGGCTGCGATGCAGCAGATGATCCTGGCGCTCCGGGAAGCCTCGGCCTGCAGACTGAAGGAGGCGGACGCCGCCTTTACGGAACTCGGCAGGCAGTACCGGGCGATCAGCCTCGCCGAAGCGCTCCCGGCGCAGATCCTGGAGCATCAGGAGGC
>CADBQM010000282.1 GCA_902796795.1 uncultured Eubacteriales bacterium | reverse complement strand
ATTCGATGAATCCGCTGGTCTATGACGGCGACAACCTGATCGTCGAGAAGGTCAGCTATTACTTCCGCGCGCCGGAACGCTTTGACGTGATCGTTTTTGAACTGAAGAACGAGAAAGGCGTTCATTTTATCAAGCGGATCGTCGGACTGCCCGGCGAGACCGTCCAGATCAGGGACGGGGCAGTGTATATCGACGGCAAGCGCCTTGAAAACGATGTTTACGGGCTAGCGGAGATCCAGAACGCATATCTGGCGGGCGAACCTGTCGAGCTCGGGGAAAACGAGTATTTTGTGCTCGGAGACAACCGGAACAAGTCCAAGGATTCCAGGATCATCGGTCCAGTCGAACGGAAGCAGTTTTTAGGACGCGCCTTTTTCCGTTTTTTCCCGTTTAACAAAATGGGCCTGATCCGTCATGACTAGGAGTTATGAAAATGACGCTTTCCGAGATCAATGCATATCTTGACAGCCTGCCGGTGGAACAGCTTCACAGCGCACTCGAGGAGTTTCAGGAAGACCCGCGCGAAGGCGTAAAGAAGCTCGTAATGAAATACCGGAAGAAGCGGGAAGCCTATCTTGCCGAACTTACGCGGCTCGACGGGATGATGCGCTATGAAAGGTCATACCCGGACTGCCGTCTGATCGCCGGGATCGACGAAGCCGGCCGCGGGCCGCTGGCAGGTCCGGTCGTCGCCGCCGCGGTGATCCTGCCGGAAGACCGTCCGATCCTTTACGTCGACGATTCCAAGAAGCTCAGCGAAAAAAAGCGCGAAGAACTCTATGAAGTGATCCTGAAAGAAGCCCGCTTTGTCGGTGTCGGCATGGCTTCCGAAAAGAGGATCGACGAGATCAATATCCTGAATGCGACCAAAGAGGCGATGGCAACGGCCGTTGAAAAGCTCGGCGTGACGCCGGACCTCCTGCTGATCGACGCCGTGCGTCTTTCCGACGTAAAGATCCGCCAGGTGCCGATCATCAAGGGAGACGCGAAAAGCGCCTCCATCGCCGCGGCAAGTATCGTCGCCAAGGTCACGAGGGACCGGATCATGCGCGAATATGATACGCTTTATCCGGGCTACGGCTTCCGGCAGCATAAGGGCTACGGTTCCGCGGAGCATATCGCCGCACTGATGAAGCTTGGCCCCTGTCCGCTGCACCGCAGGAGCTTTATCAAAGGGATCCTCGGCAATGAAGAATAAGCGGCAGGAGGGCAGCCGGTATGAGGCCAGGTCTGCGGCTTATCTTGAAAATGCCGGCTATCATATCATTGAAAGAAACTACCGCAGGAAGACCGGCGAGATCGACCTGATCGCCGCGGGCGAAGGCTGTTTTGTATTCGTTGAAGTCAAATACCGGAAGGACGAAGCCCTCGGCGCCCCGGAAGAAGCCGTTTCCGCGTTAAAACAGCAGCGGATCCGAAGGACCGCCGCCTGGTTCTTAAACGAACACCGTCTTTCACCGGAGACCGTATGCCGCTTTGACGTCATCGCTGTCGAAGGCGCAGAAGGAGAGACGGTGCGTCATATTAAAAATGCTTTTGGCGGCTTTTAGCCGATCATCAACGGAGGTGCGTCATGAAACGAGTGAAGACCGAACCGATCTGGAAGGACAGGAAACACTGGCTCTGGTTCCCCTGGTCCTTTACCAAGTACTCCTATGCGAACGACCGGATCTATACCGAATCCGGCCTGCTTCGTACGCATTATGATGAGCTCTTGCTGTACCGCGTCATCGATCTCTGTCTTGAACGGACGCTGGGGCAGAAGATCTGCGGCACCGGGACGATCACGCTGACCTCCCGCGGCGATTCCGCGCCGTCACAGCGCCTGATCAATATCAAGCATCCGGTGGAAGTGCGCGAACTGCTTTCGACGGAGATCGAACGGATCCGTAAGGAATACAACGTGATCGGCACCGAGCTCTACGGAAACGCTGTACCGCCGATGGGCGGACAGGCGCGCGATATCAATGAGTCCCACAGTGAGATCAACGACCTGACACCGCCGCCGCACAGGCATTAAGAACAAAAATCGAATATTTGTTCGATTTTCTCTTGACAAACATTTGTTCGAGTGATAGTATCATATCATCACCAGAACAAATGTTCGT
>CADBQM010000281.1 GCA_902796795.1 uncultured Eubacteriales bacterium | reverse complement strand
TATAAATGCGCGGGTAAAAGACCCGTTCATTCCTTTACAAGGCACACTTCCGTTTTGCCGTCCACCGCATCTACCCGGACGCTGACGTATTCGTTCCGGGCAGTGGGGATGTTCTTCCCGACGTAGTTCGCATAGATCGGCAGCTCCCGGTGGCCGCGGTCGATCATCACGAGCAGCTGGATCCTCGCCGGGCGCCCGAGCGCGATCAGCGCTTCCATGGCCGCCCTGGCCGTCCTTCCGGTGTAGAGGACGTCGTCCACCAGGATGATGTTCTTCCCGTTCACGTCGAAATCGATCAGCGACTGATTGATCCTGGGCTCATCGTGCTTCCGCTTCAGGTCGTCGCGGTAATAGGCGATATCGATCTCGCCGGTCGTGACCCGGATATCCGAGAAGCGCTCGATGTTTTCCTTCAGGACCGCCGCGATCGGCACGCCGCGCCGCCGGATCCCGACAAGATACAGCTCTTCTTCGTTCTGGTTCTGTTCAATGATCTCGTGAGAAAGTCGTGCCAGTGTGCGCTGCATCGTCTTTTCATCAATGATCACCTTTTCCGTCATTCCTGCTCCCGTAAAAAAGCCCCGTGCGCACGGAAACACACAGGGCAATAAAACGTCTTCCGACGCCGCCGCCTTGCCGGTATCCCGTACCGAATTAAAGGCTTTCGATTGTATGATGAATGGATTACTTCGTACCGAAGATCCGGTCGCCCGCATCCCCGAGGCCCGGGCAGATGTAAGCGTTCTGGTTCAGCTCACGGTCGACGTGGCCGATGTAGATCTGAACGTCCGGATGGGCTTCATGCAGCCGCTTGATGCCTTCCGGCGCGGCGATGATGCAGAGGAATTTGATGTTCACGCCGCCGTGCTGCTTGATGAAATCAATGGCGGAAACGGCGCTGCCGCCGGTTGCGAGCATCGGATCCAGTACGACGATCGTACGGAGCTCGATGGGGGTCGGCAGTTTGCAGTAATACTCGTGCGGTTCGTGGGTCACTTCATCACGGTAGAGACCGATATGGCCGATCTTCGCGGTCGGGGTCAGGGCCGTGATGCCGCTTACCATGCCAAGGCCGGCACGGAGGATCGGGACGACGGCCAGCTTCTTGCCGGAGATCATCGGGGTCATGCAGGTCTCGATGGGCGTCTCGACTTCCACGTCCTCCAGCGGAAGATCGTGCAGTGCTTCAAAACCGATCAGCATGGCGATCTCTTCGACCAGTTTTCTGAATTCGTTGGTACCGGTGTTCTTATCACGGAGCATCGATATCTTGTGCTGGATCAGCGGATGATCCTGAACAAATACATTATCCTGTGGACCGTAGATATTTTCAATCATATGCGCTGCCCTTCCTTCCCGGCTTCCCGCCGTTTCATCAAATTATAGCCGCCGTGTATGAAAAAGTCAATCTGAAAAGGCAACAAAATCCGGCTTGACAGGGGACACGGCTTTGTGCTAATATATGCCTTGTCCCGCGAAAAGCGGATGTGTGGCGCGTTGGTCAAGCGGCTAAGACGCCGCCCTCTCAAGGCGGAAACACGAGTTCGATTCTCGTACGCGCTACTGAAAGAAAAAGATGCCTCATTGGGCATCTTTTTTCTTTTTCTGCCGTTCTTCTGTCTCCGGTGTTCTTCTGTGTCAGAACGTCCGGATCCGGTCCACGGTCTCGCGGTCTAAACGCTTCACCATCTCCGTGACGAGCTTCACCGTATTGTCATAGTCTTCATAGCAGATCATACTGGTCGGCGTATGCGCGTAGCGGGAAGGCACATTGATGAGGAGCACCGGCATGCCGCTCCGGATGTGCTGGAATTCTTCCGCGTCCGTGCCGCCGTGCTTCATGATCGACGTCTGGTACGGGATCCCGCATTCTTCCGCGACCTTCACGGCAAATTTCAGCAGCTTCCGGTTGGAGATGGTCCCGGAATCCATGAAGCAGAGCTCCGGCCCCTTCCCGAGAGAGATCCCCTCATGCGCGCCGCCCGGCATGTCGTCTGCGATGCCAACGTCGATCGAGAAGCCGATCTCCGCTTCCGCGAGATAACCGAGGGTCTTTGCCCCGCGGGTCCCGACCTCTTCCTGCACGCTCCCGCCGCCAATGAAGGTGTTCGGATGTCCTTCCTTTTTCAGG
>CADBQM010000280.1 GCA_902796795.1 uncultured Eubacteriales bacterium | reverse complement strand
GGCAAGGAGTGCCTTTTCAGATACGTCAAAGTGTTCGTACGGCCGGGTCAGGTTCAGGATCACCTGGACCTCCGGGTCCGCGAACGCTTCATACATGTCCTTGTAGATCTTCGGGACCGGCACCGCCGCGCCCTTTTCGATCTCTCCCTTTACATAATTCTGTGCCCGCTGTGCCCGTTCCGGGATCAGATCACAGACGCCTAAAAGTTCCACTTCCTGAAAGACGTGCGTGAGATTCTTCAGGTAGATCCCTGAGATATCACCGCAGCCGATCATCGCGATCCTGATCATGCGGATGCCTCCCTGTGTATTTTGATAGTTCCATCTTATCCTTTACAAGCCGAAAATACAAGCGGAAAACTCGGTGCTTGTCAAGCATTTCAAAATCGTTTATAAGTGAAGCAGGGCAGGGCTTCGGAACGCCCTGCAGGCATTATCAGATACCGGAGGAAAGACCGATGATCGAAAGAAGAAACAGACTGACGTCCGCGGGACCGGACCGGGTCCGTCCGCTGCCCGGCAGCATGATCGACAAAAAGATGCGGAAGAATGCCGAATGGCTCTTCTCGCTGGATCCCGAGCGCCTGCTTGCGGAGCCGCGGGAAGCCTGCGGTATCGATACAGAAGGTGTACCGCGCTACGGCGGCTGGGGCAGTTATTATTACCACTATCTGCGCGCGATGTGCGGCCTGTATCGATCCTTTAAAGATTACGACGACGGGATCGCGGAAGAAGCGAAGAAACGCGCGCTCGTGATCTCCGACGGGATGAAGGAGTGCCAGGAAGCGACGGCGCTTCAGGGTCCTGCCGGCTTTATCACCCCGAACATGGAGAAGACTTTTTCGGACCGCATGCACCTCGTCCGGGACAGCGTTTATTCCCATACGCACATCTCCTCCATCATGTACGGCGTCCATAAGACGATGATGGCCTGGATCTCGGTATGGAAGACTTTCCGGGACGAGAAGGCGATGGAAGGCCTGAAGTGTATTGCGGCGCGCGTCCGCGAACTGATGCTCCCCTATACGCAGGAAGAGCGGGAGAGGATGACGGATTCCCGCCGCGTCATGGATTTCTTTTCCGAAGCGGGCGGTATCATGGATGCTTTCCTGCTGCTGTATGAAGAGACCGGGGATCCCGTATACCTGGATACTGCTTCGTTCTTCCGGCGCAGCTGGTTCGACCGGATGTTTCTTGAGAACGAGGAAAAGCTCGCCTGGGGCATGGAACACGCTAATTCCGAAATGCCCTATGTGGAGGGGCTTGCGGACCTGTTCCTGCTGACCGGGGACGAAGACGCGCGGAAGATCGCCGAAAACTATATGCGGAACAGTTACGAGGAACATGAACTGCCGCAGGGCTCGGTCTCCGGCCGCAGCGCCTTTCCGGATTACCAGTCCGAGCTTTATAATTACCCGAAGCGCATCTACTACCACGTCATGGACACGAAGACGCGCAGGAACATTTCAAGCGGAGAGAGCTGCTGCGCACATAACCTCAACCGAGTGGCGGAAAAACTCCTGACGGCAGCGCCGGACGTTTCCCTGATGGACGCCTGGGAGCGGCGCTTCGTGAACGCGGTGCTCGGGCAGCAGAACATCGGGACCGGCCAGTTCATCTACAACCAGAACCTGAAGAGCAATACTTATAAGATGTGGGGCTATCCGGAAAAGTCTTTCTGGTGCTGCTACGGCACCGGCGCGGAAGTCTACAGCACGCTGACGGACGGCGCTTTCTTTGAGGACGCGGAACATGCCTACGCCTGCCTTTACATGCCCTGCGAATATACACATCGGGCCAGCGGCATCCGCATCACGGAAGAGACTGCGTATCCGGACAACGGGGAGGTCCGCTTTGTCTTCCACGGCAGCGGAAAACTTGCGCTGGTCCTCCGCATCCCCTCCTGGCTGAAACGGGACGCGAAACTGGTCCTGCCGGGCGGGGAGGAGCGGAAACTGCCGGATCCCGGTGTCTTTTATACGGTCGAAAGGGAGTGGCAGGACGGCGATACAGTAACGCTTAATCTGCCCTTTGACTTCAGTTACAGCTGTATGCCGGACCGTCAGGAGTACGTCAGCGTGAACTACGGGCCGAACCTGCTCGTCGTCACGGGACCGGGCGAACAGCTTTTCCAGGGCAGCGCGGAGGACCTTCTGAGAGCCCTGGAGCCGGCAGGCGTCCCCTGTACCTTCCAGGCGGAATTCCAGGCAGCGGAGAGCGGCGGGACCCATACGGTGAAACCCTTCCGCACGGTCACGGACGAGACCTATTCCGGCTATTTCAAGGTCAGCTGCCCGCCGGAACGCGTCGTGACCGATACGCTGGAATTCGCGGATCCGGATTCTCTCACTGCCCACGGATTCACGTCCGTCGGCCTGGAAAAGGAAAACCGGCTGGGACATACGGCGTTCAAGACGACGCTTACCTTCTTCTCGGATCCGGGGGAGTTCCGCTTCCGACTTCGGGCGGCAGCGGACAGGGAGATGCTCCTCCGCCTGTATCTGGACGGCGGCGCAAGGATGTACATCCACCAGTTCTCCGGCCATTCGGTGAATCCGCTCTTTGACCTGGAAGTGCTGCATGAGGGAGAATGGAAGGTGTTTTCCACAAAATCCTGCGAAGGAGACTTCCCGGGCGAGATCGTATATGAAGATTTCGTGATCCCGGAAAAATGGACAAAAGGAAAGGGGATTCTTGAACTGCGTCTTGCGGCAAGAAACTTCCATGAGATCCCGGGCGTCATCGAGACGCTGATGGATAAGATCGAGCTGTTTTATGTACCTGTAACGACAGGAGACCGGATCGGCGAGGCCGGTCACCTGGAAGGCGAGAAGCGTTTCCAGGTGCCGAACGCCCAAGGTCTGTAACGGAAAAAAAGATAAAGGAGGCCACATGAAATACTCAGTCTGTGCCCCGGCTGTCTTCGGAGGAAATGTGAAAACACCGGGGATCTCCGGCGATAAGGTCGATTCCTGCCTTGCGGTGATCAGGAAAGCCGGCTACAGTGCGTATGAATTCTGGAGCTGGTGGAACCAGGACGTGGAGAAGATCCTGGCGGAGCAGGAAGCAAACGGACTTTATCCCGCGGCGCTCTGCACACGCTTTATCTCCCTGACCGATCCTGAGCTCCGGGAAGCCTATATCGAAGGCCTGAAGGAGACGATCGGGGTCGCGAAGAAGCTCGGCGCAAAAACGATCATCTCACAGGTCGGGAATGAACGCGTCGGCGTCCCGAGAGAAGAACAGCACGAAAGCATCGTAAACGGCCTCCGCGCGGCGGCGCCGCTGCTTAAGGAAGCCGGGATGACGCTCGTGATCGAGCCGCTCAACACGAAGATCGACCACAAAGGCTACTATCTGTGGGAGTCCGCGGAAGCCTACGAGATCGTGGACGAAGTCGCGAGCCCGAACGTCAAGGTCCTTTTCGATCTGTACCATCAGTACATCATGGACGACCTGAAGATCGAAGAGATCCTGAAGAACATGGACAGGATCGGCCACTTCCACATGGCAGGTTACCCCGGCCGGCATGAACCGTACACAGACTGTGAGATCGATTATGACGCGGTGCTCACGGCGATCCGGGACAGCGGCTACGCAGGCTATGTGGGCCTGGAATACTTCCCGCTCCGGGACGCGGAAACGGGGCTCAGGGAACTGACCGCCCTGCTGCCGTAAACCGGGCGGTGTGAGATCAGGTGAAGAATATGCCGGAACGATTCTATTTTGAGCGGCCTTCAACGGCGCGGAAAGACGATATCATCGAATATCTCCACGAGTTTGCCGCTGCGCATTCGGACGTACACGGTTCCGGCTCGCTGGACCGGATGCTCAAGGGCTGGTCCTTTGAGGACGCCCTGGCGCGCTGCCTGAACATGGAGGACAAGGCTTATGCGGAAAGTGTCGGTCATTGCCCGGGCAAGACCTTCCTCCTCATCCGTGAGAACGACCGGCGGCTGATCGGCATGATCAACATCCGCTAGGACCTGACGGAAGCGATGCTGCGCTTTGCCGGGCACATCGGCTATTCGATACGCCCGTCGGAGCGGTTAAAGGGCTACAACAAGATCAACCTGTACCTGGGGCTGAAGGAAGCAAAGAAGCTCGGTCTTTCCCGCGTCATGCTGGGCTGCAATGCTTCGAATCCGGGATCGGAAAAGACGATCCTGGCGCTCGGCGGCGTATTTGAGAGAAGCGGGACCGACCCGGAGGACGGCGAGGAAGTCCGCGTCTACTGGATCGACGTCGACGCGTCACTGGAAAAATACGGAAGCGTGTATGAGCGCTGCCTGAGGGAGGGGGAAACGATGAACGCGGATACGGAGGAAATGAAGGGCAGGACGTCCGACGAAGGCGGCCTTCTGCTCAGAGAGACCGACCTTACGGAGGAAGTCCTTGCGGCGCTGATCCGGCTCTCCGAAGACTGGGAGGCGGAAAACAGCTGCCACGGCTACCGGAAGAACGAACGGGCGGACATCGAAGGAAACCGGATCTTCTTAGCCGAAGAAGGGGAGGAGATCATCGGCTATCTTTTCGGGCATATGGAGAAGGCAAAGAAAACAAGCTCTGTCATGCCGGCAGAGACGCCCTGTTTTGAGGTCGAGGAACTGTATGTAAAGCCTGCGTACCGGAGCCGCGGCATCGGCCGTCAGCTGTTTCAGCTGGCGGAGAAAGCCGCAGAAGAGGAAGGCGCCGACTTTGTGATGGTGGGGACGGCGACCAAAAACTGGAAGGCCATCCTGCACTTTTACCTGGAGGAGCTCGGCATGGACTTCTGGAGCGCCCGGTTGTTCAAGAAGATCCGATAAAAAACGCCGCGGTTTTTCACAGAATTATCACTTGAGTTCAGCCTGCGCTCGGGTTATGATTACTTAATAAAAATACATATTCGGGCAGTATGCCTTCCTGTCTGTTTTGCCGCTCTTTTCATGGAAGACGGCGGCTGCCGGTATGGAAAAGGAGAGTACGATGTCAAAAGCAAGATTACTGGTGATCTCGCTGGATGCTTTTGTTTATGAGGACGTTCAGTATGCCCGCACACTGCCGCATTTTGCGGAGATCCTGGACGGCGCTTCCGTGGTGGATAAGGTACGGAGCATCTATCCTTCGGTCACCTATCCCTGCCACGTGACGATGGTCTCGGGCTGCTACCCGGACAGACACGGGATCTACAACAACGAGGTCGACGCCGTCTGTGAAGAAAGGCCGGACTGGTACTGGTTCGCGCGGTCGATCAAAGCGAGAACGCTGTTTCAGGCGGCAAAGGAAGCCGGATATACGACGGCGGCGGTCAGCTGGCCGGTCACGACCTGCGATCCCGCGATCGATATCAATATCCCGGAGCTGGACCGCTTCGGCGGCTTCGGCGTAAATAACGGGACTGCGATTGAAATGTACGAGGCGATCGGGATGGACGAAAGGTCCATGCGGGTCGCAAAAAAGAACATTCACCTGATGCCGTCCTGGACGCATCCTTATGTGGACCGCTATTTCACGGCCTGCATGGCGGACATCATCAGAATGTACGCACCGGAAGTGCTGTTCTATCACGACGGCAGGCCGGACGCGGCGCGGCACGCTTACGGCGTTTTCAACGACGGCGTGAAAAAGGCGATCGAAGGTTCCGACAAGTCGCTCGGACGCATCATCGACGCACTGAAAAAGGCCGGCGTTTATGAAGATACCAACATTGTCCTGACCGCGGACCATGGCCAGATGGACATCAAGCGCCTGATCTCGCCGAACGTCATGTTTGCGGACCGCGGCCTGATCACCCTGTACAAAAACGGCCGTGTGAAGAGCTGGAAGGCCTACTGCAAGTGCGGCGGCATGATGAGCCAGGTCTTCTTAAAGGATCCTCAGGATCAGGCGCTCTGGCAGGAAGTCTACGACCTGCTGTGCTGGATGCGGGACGAAGGGGTCTACGGCATCGGCGACGTATTCACAAAAGAGGAGATCAAAGAGAAAGAGCACCTGGACGGCCCCTTCAGCTTCGTGGTCGAGACGGATGGGTATACCTCCTTCTTTGACGCACCGGTCCGCCCGATGGTCAGGAAGCGCGACAATCTGGACTATAAGCGCGGCTTTGCGACCCACGGCTATCTGCCGGAGAAAGGACCGCAGCCGACGCTGATCATGAAAGGACCGGCCTTTAAGAGCGGCGTCCATTTAAAGAACGGGAAGCTTGTCGATCAGGCGCCGACCTGGGCCAGGGTCCTTAGCGTCGAGCTCCCGGACGCGGATGGAAAGCCGATCAGCAGAGTGCTGGCATAAACAAACTGAAAAACAATACAGCAAAACGATAAAAAGGATCCGGAGGACAGACAAAATGAAATACATCGTTGGTATCGACGTTGGCGGAACAACAGTGAAATTCGGCATTTTCCCGGAAGAAGGGGAGGCGCTGTACAAATGGGAGATCCCGACCGTCCGGGGCGACGAAGAAGCACTCTGGCGTTCCCTCGCAGACTCCGTGAAAGAGACTTTTAAAGAAAAAGGACTCCCGTATGAAGACCTGAAGGCCGCGGGCATCACCCTGCCGGGGCCGATTCGGGAAGACGGCTATCTTCCGTTCTGCGTGAACCTCGGGACCGGCGCCTGCTATCCCGGCAAGGCGCTCGGCGAACTGCTCGGCGTCCCGGCAGCGGCGATCAACGACGGCAATGCGGCGGCGCTCGGCGAGACGTATTACGGCGCGGCCAAGGGCTCGCCGAATACGGTGACCCTGACGCTCGGGACCGGTGTCGGCGGCGGCGTCGTCGTGGACGGGAAGATCGTTGCGGGCAAGCGCGGCGTCGGCGGTGAGATCGGCCACTTTGTGGTCAATCCGGACGAGACCGAGCGCTGCAACTGCGGCAACTACGGCTGCCTGGAGCAGTACGCCTCCGCGACCGGCATGGTGCGGATCGCGAAGAAGCTACTCAGAACGGAGAACCGCGTATCCTCACTGCGTGCCGTCGAAGAAGAAAAACTGAGCGCCAAGGACGTCTGCGACGCGGCGAAAGCGGGCGACGTACTTGCGTTGGAAGTACTGGACATTTACGGTAAATATCTCGGCCTGGCGGTCAGCCACCTGTTCCTGACCAACGATCCCGACGTGATCGTGATCGGCGGCGGCGTTTCCCGCGCCGGCGAGATCCTGATCCGGCCGGTAGAGAAATATCTGGAACGCTTCACGCATATCGCGACCGAAAAGTGCCGCGTCGTGCTGGCGGAGCTCGGCAATGACGCCGGGATCTTCGGCGCGGCGGCGCTCGCGAAGACGGTCGCGTAAAAAGGATCTGATGAAAAACAAAGCTGTTATTAAAAAAGTACTGAGGGAGCTCCGGCCGTACCGCTTCGGGGTGATCCTGTCCGTGCTTTTTTCGCTCGTCACGGTCCTGGGATCCCTGTATATCCCGATCCTGATCGGCGACGCGGTCGATAAGATCGTCGGAAAAGGACAGGTGGACTTCAGCGGC
>CADBQM010000279.1 GCA_902796795.1 uncultured Eubacteriales bacterium | reverse complement strand
TAGTTCATCATCGAGAACATGCCCTTCTTCATCTCGCCGCCGTACCAGGTGTTCAGGATCACCTGCTCACGGCTCGTGATGTTGAATGCGACACAGGTCTCGGAATTCAGGCCGAGTTCCTTGTAGTTTTCGACCTTTGCCTTGGAAGCCGTATAAACGACGAAGTCCGGCTCAAAGCCTTCCAGTTCTTCCGCCGACGGACGGATGAACATGTTGGTCACGAAATGTGCCTGCCAGGCGACTTCCATAATGAAGCGGATTGCCATGCGGGTGTCCTTGTTCGCGCCGCAGAATGCATCCACGACGTAAAGCTTCTTGTTGGAGAGTTCTTCTCTTGCAAGCGCCTTGACGGTCTCCCAGACTTCTTCCGACATCGGATGGTTGTCGTTCTTATAGGCATCGGAGGTCCACCAGACGGTGTCCTTGGAATTCTCGTCCATGACGATGTACTTGTCCTGAGGAGAACGGCCGGTGTAGATACCGGTCATGACGTTGACGGCGCCAAGCTCGGTCAGCTGCCCTTTCTCGTAACCCTCGAGGGTAGGATCCATCTCATCCTCAAACAGTGCTTCCAGAGAAGGATTGTGGATGATCTCGGTCGTACCGTTGATCCCGTATTTGCTTAAATCGATTAAAGCCATGCGTTCACCTCTTTCTTGATTCTTTATGAGCGTCTAAAAAAGATCGCCGCTTTTTGCCATTATGTAATATTTATATCACAAAACCGGCGTCTCGGTCAAGCGATATTCCCTTTCTTTCAGCCGTCTTCTGCCCCGCGTACGACGAGCAGGGAGGCGGAAAAGACTTTCCTGACGCCGGCACGTTTGAGCGCCGCGGCGCAGGCGTTCATGGTGCTCCCGGTCGTGAGGATATCATCGACAAGGATCACGCTTTTCAGCCCGCCTGCCTGTTCCGCAGCCCGGAATGCCCGGAAGAGATTTTCCCTCCGTTCGACGCGGGTCAGCGTTTTCTGGTCGCTGCTCTCTCCCGTCCTGAAAAGGACGTCCGCTGCGACCGGGATCCCGAGGACCGGCTGCATCCGCTTCGCGATCTCCTCCGCCTGGTTGAAGCCGCGCTCCTTAAAACGCTTCCCGCTCACCGGCACCGGGACCAGGGCTTCCGCCCCGAGCGAGAGCAGCAGTTCCCGTTTCCGAAGCGCAAAATCGCGGCAGGGATAATCGAGGAGCTGGACTTCGCCGTGAAACTTTACGCGCCCGATCATCCGGCGCATCGCCGGGTCTTCGTAAAGCGCATACGCCGCACCGCGGTCAAAGCTCCGTCCGTTTTTACAGTTTGCGCAGGTCTCCTCGCCCTCTTCCGTGATCGGCGCGCCGCATAAAAAACAGGCCGGAGATCCCGCATAGGGGATCCGGCCCGCACAGGTCGGACAGATCAGCCTGCCGTCAGGAAAAAGCGGACGCAGGCAGACCGGGCAGTGTTTCGGGAAGAAGATGTCAAAGATCGCCATAGATCTCCCGGATCATGTTTTTCAGGCCGCTGTAGCGTTTCTCCTTCTGGTCGTTCGCGATCATGGAGAGGAAGGTCTCGTAGCGGCCGACGATCGCCACGCATGCACGCGCGCGGGTGACCGCGGTATATAAAAGGTTCCGCGTCATCAGGAGGCGGGGCCCTGTGAGCAGCGGCAGGATGACCGCCGGATACTCCGAACCTTGGGCCTTATGGATCGTGACCGCGTAGGCAAGCTCCAGTTCATCGGTGCCGTCGAAGGGATAGGTGACGATCTTCCGGTCCTCGAATTCCACGGTAACGTTCTCGTCAAAATGGCTGATCCGCCGGACGATCCCGGTGTCGCCGTTGAAGACGCCCATGCCCCGTTCTTTCGGGAAGCTGCCTTCGATCTCCCACTCGAGCTGGTAATTGTTCTTGATCTGCATCACCTTGTCCCCTTCCCGGAGCAGCGCGAAGGAGAACTGTTTTTCGTTTTTATCGGGCGACGGCGGGTTCAGCTGTTCCTGTAAGAGCGGGTTCAGGTTCTCGATGCCGAGGATGCCCTTGCGCATCGGGGTCAGGACCTGGACGTCGTGTACGCTGCAGTGCACGTAGGCCGGCAGTTTTTCCCGGAGCAGCGTGATCATCGCGCCGGTGATGTTCCCGGCCTGTTCCCGTTCGATGAAGAGGAAATCCGGGCTCTTTTTCTTTTCGACGATCTCGCCCGCATTGATCTTATGGGCGTTGACGATGATGTCGCTTTCCGCGTTCTGGCGGAAGATGCGGGAAAGCCGGACGACCGGGAAACAGTCGGAAGCGATCAGGTCCTTCAGGACTTCGCCCGGCCCGACCGAAGGCAGCTGGTCCACGTCGCCGACGAGCACGAGCCGCATGCCCGGCGTCATCGCCTTTAAGAGCGCATACATCAGCGTAATGTCGACCATCGAGACTTCGTCGACGATCACGACGTCGGTCTCCAGCGGCTGGTCTTCGTTGCGCTGAAAGCGTGCGCCGCCCTCCTGGGTCGGATCGCCGTTCACTTCCAGCATACGGTGCAGGGTCATGGCTTCGTACCCGGTGGTCTCGGTCATGCGCTTGGCCGCGCGCCCGGTCGGCGCCGCAAGCATCAGGTCCAGGCCTTCGCGGATGAAATAGCGGATGATGAGCCGGATGATCGTGGTCTTCCCGGTACCGGGTCCGCCGGTGATCAGCGTAACGCCGTTCATGACGGCTTCTTTGACTGCCCGGAGCTGCTCTTCGTCCGGCCTAAAGGGCAGGTCCTTCGTGAGGCGGAGGACCTTCTTTTCGACCTCCGCTTCCTTCAGCGTGTTGTCCCGAAGGTTCATGTCGGAGAGCATGCGCGCAGTTCCTGCCTCCATGCGGAAGAAGGCCGTCGCATAAACGAACTGCTCCGTCCCGTCGCGCCGTACGACGATCTTTTTGTCCGCGATCAGTTCGGATAGGATGTGGTCAAAATCGGCAAGCTCGATCGAAAGCAGCTGCTCCGTACCGGTCAGCAGTTCCTCCCGCGGGAGGCAGCTGTGGCCGACGCCGGAAGCCTGGGAAAGCAGGTACAGGACGGCGCTGCGGATCCGGAACTCCGAATCCGGCCGGATACCGGCCTGGCGTGCGATCTCGTCCGCGGAGCGGAAGCCCACGCCGCGGATGTCCTCCGCGAGTTTATAGGGGTTCTCGCGGACGATCGTATAGAGTGCGCCGCCATATTTACGGTAGATCTTAGCAGCCAGCGAGAGCGAGATCCCGTACTGCTGCAGGAATAACATGGCCGTACGCATCTCGCGTTTTTCCGCCACGTCCGCGGCGATCTTCATCGCGCCGCGCGGACTGATGCCCCGCACTTCCGCGAGACGCTCCGGCTCTTCTTCCAGGATGCGGAAGGTATCCGCGCCGAAGGCGTCCACGATCCGCCGCGCAAGCGCTTCCTTGATGCCGCGCACCGCGCCGCTGGACAGATAGCGCAGGATCGCCGCCTCGCCTTCCGGCGCGATCACTTCAAACTGCTCCGCGTTCAGCTGTTCGCCGTAGACCGGATGGGTCGTAAAAGTACCGGTGACACGGAGGGACTCCCCTTCCGAGACGCCGGGGAACAGGCCGACCACGGAGGTCTGCTTCCCTCCGACGTTCAGCTGCATGACCGTATAGCCGTTTTCTTCGTTGCGGAACGTGATGTGTTCCACAAAGCCTTCGATCTGTTCCAAAACCGCTCCTGTCCGTCTGTTTCTTACCGGGACCCGCACAGATCCGCACGCATACCGCGTGCCGCTTTGTGCCGGTCCCCTGATACAGCGAAGGCGAACGTGCTGCCACATTCGCCTTTGCTTCTAACGTTCACCGAAGGGATCCTGTCCCGTCTTTTTATTCTTCCGTTACGCCCATGCCGTACTCGGTGATGAAATCGATGTATTTGCCGGTACCGATCGCCACACAGTTCATCGGGTCTTCCGCGATCATGGTCGGGATGCCGGTCCGCTCCTCCAGGAGCTTCTCCATGCCGTAGAGCAGCGCACCGCCGCCCGTGAGCACGATGCCCCGGTCCGCGATGTCCGCCGCAAGTTCCGGCGGCGTCTTTTCCAGGACCGCGTGCACCATATCCACGATCTTGTTCGCGGACTCGGTGAGCGCCTCCAGGGTCTCGTCCGAGGTCATGGTGACGGTCTTCGGAAGTCCGGTGACCAGGTTCCTGCCGCGCACGTCGAGGGTCAGCTCCTCGTCCCGCTTGTAGCAGGTGCCGATCTTGATCTTGATCTCTTCCGCCGTACGTTCGCCGATCAGCAGGTTGTGCTTGCGGCGCATGTAGCGGACGATCGCTTCGTCGAAATCATCGCCGGCGACCTTTAAAGAATCCGAAACGACGGTACCGCCGAGCGAGATCACCGCAATGTCCGTGGTGCCGCCGCCGATATCGACGATCATGTTGCCGCAGGGCTTGGCGATATCGATGCCCGCGCCGATGGCCGCCGCGACCGGCTCTTCAATGATGAAGACTTCGCGCGCGCCGGCGTTGATGGTCGCGTCCTCAACAGCCTTCCGCTCGACTTCCGTAATGTGGCTCGGTACGCAGACAGAGATCCTCGGACGGCGGAAGGTCCGCTTCCCGAGGGCTTTCTGAATGAAATACCGGATCATTTTTTCTGTAATGGTATAGTCAGAAATGACGCCCTGGCGCAGCGGCCGGACCGCTTTGATATTGCCGGGCGTTCTGCCGATCATCAGGCGGGCTTCTTCGCCGATCGCCTTGATCTCGTTGGTATTGGTATCATATGCGACAACGGAAGGCTCCTTCAGGACGACGCCTTTGCCGTTGATATATACTAAGATGCTGGCGGTACCTAGATCGATGCCGATATCCGCGCCACCACCGAAAAGACCCATATTTAGTTCCTCCGAATCTATGAAAAAGGACAAAAGCCCATAAAATCACATTTACAAAATAATAGTAAAGCAACTTCAGGCTTTTGTCAACGCGATTTCCCCCTTCTCTTCCGACTTTTTCCCGAAGCCTTTCCGCCGGAAACCGGCCGGGCTTTCAGTCGATCCCGGTCAGCTGATAGGCCTCAGACATATTATCATCCATGCGGAACTGCAGGTTGTAGAGCGCCGCGTAGGCGCCGTCTTTTTCCATGAGTTCCGTATGGCTGCCCTGCTCCACGATATGGCCTTTCGCGATCACCGCGATCTCGTCCGCGTTCTTGATCGTGGACAGGCGGTGGGCGACGACGATCGTCGTGCGGCCTTCGCAGAGCTCGTCGAGTGCCTGCTGGATCAGGAGCTCCGTTGTATTGTCCAGTGCGCTCGTCGCTTCATCGAGCACCAGGATCGCCGGGTTCTTCAAGAAGACGCGGGCGATAGAAAGGCGCTGCTTCTGGCCGCCGGAAAGACGTACGCCGCGTTCGCCGATCTCGGTGTCGTAGCCGTCCGGCAGTTCCATGATATAGTCGTGGATGTTGGCGCGCTTCGCGGCCTCGATCACCTCTTCCTCCGTCGCGTCGAGCCGTCCGTAGAGGATGTTTTCCCGCACGCTCGCATTGAAGAGATAGATGTCCTGCTGCACGATGCCGATGTTGCGGCGGACGGATTCCATGGTCATCGTCCGGATGTCCTTTCCGTCGATCAGGATCGTGCCCGACTGGATCTCATAGAAGTGTGGCAGCAGGTGGCAGATCGTCGTCTTTCCGCCGCCGGAAGGTCCGACGAGCGCGAACTTTTCTCCCTTACCGATGTCCAGGCTGATGTGCTCCAGGACCTCGTTCTGATCGTCATAGCTGTAGGTGACGTCGCGGAATTCGATATGGCCTTCCAGCTTTCCGGCGTCCACGGCACCTTCCTGATCGGTCTCCGGAGCCTCATCCAGGATCTCAATGAAACGCTCGAAGCCGGTCACGCCGTTCTGGTACTGTTCCATGAAATTGATCAGCGTGGTGACCGGGTTGATGAAGAGATTGACCGACAGGAAGAACGCGGAATAGTCCGCGAAATTGATGTCCCCGCGGTACATGAAAAGACCGCCGCCGATCAGGACCACGATGTTGAACAGGTTCGTGACGAACTGCGTGGAGGAGCTGAACTGGGCCATCGCCTTGAAGGACTTGTCACGGGCGCGGATGTACTGCTGGTTGCCGTCTTCGAACTTCTCCTGCTCTTTTTCCGCGTTATTGTAGGCCTTGGTCACGCGGATGCCCTGGATGCTGGACTCCACCGAAGCGTTGATCACCGCGATCGAACGGCGGCTCTCCGCGAAAGCCTCGCGCATGCGCTTCTGCAGCACGACCGTGATCACGACCATGATCGGTACGCAGCAGAAAACGATCATCGTCAGCGGGACGTTGATGGTGCAGAGATAGATCAGGGAAAGGACGATGGTCAGGATGGAGATGATGATATTTTCGGGACCGTGGTGGGCAAGCTCCGAGATGTCCTGCAGGTCGTTCGTCATGCGGGACATGATCTTGCCGGTCTCGTGATTGTCGTAGTACTTGTAGGGGAGCTTTTCCAGATGGCGAAACATATCGCGCCGCATCTCGGCCTGGATCCGCGTGCCCATCATATGCCCCTGGTACTGGATATAGTACTGCAGGAACATACGGATCAGGTAAAGCAGGAGCACCGCGGAGCCGGCAAGCACGATCATCAGGACGTTCATGTCCGGGATGTAGGTGTTCAGCATCCGGCGGGTCACGATCGGATAGACAAGGCCGATGAGCGACGTCAGAAAGCAGGCGCTCATATCCAGGATGAAGGTCTTCCTCTCCGGCCTGTAGTAAGCAATAAAACGTTTCAGCATGCAGGTCTCCTCCCGGCATTTTGCGGGTCAGCGAAGGAACTTCAGGTCCTCCGGCGTCGTGATCTTGATATTCTCGTAATCCCCCGGACAGAGCCGGACGGGATGATCTGTAAAGCGCTCCACGACGGAAGCGTCGTCGGTGACGCGCGCGTCCGGTCCCTCCCGGTACATGCGCAGGTACGCTTCCAGGATCAGGGAGAGCCGGAAGGCCTGCGGCGTCTGGATGATATAGCAGGAAGCGCGGTCCAGCGTCTCCTTTACGATCCCGTTTTCGTCCGCGGTCTTGATCGTATCCTTGGCGGGGACCGCCGCGACCGCGGTATCCGATTCAAGCACCGTGCGGACGATACGTTTTACCAGCTCTTCCGTGATGAAAGGACGCGCCGCGTCCTGGATCAGCACATAGTCAAAGCAGCCGCTTTCCGAGAGCTTTTTCAGCCCGGCGTAAGAGGAATCATAGCGCTCCTTCCCGCCGGGAACGACGTCGACTTTTTCCGTGAGATGAGCTCTCAGCATCTCCTTTACCGCGGCCACTTCCCCTTCCCGGGCGACGACCGTTACCGGGATCCCGCAGTGCAGAAAGAC
>CADBQM010000278.1 GCA_902796795.1 uncultured Eubacteriales bacterium | reverse complement strand
TTCAAATACAATGCAAAGCCGCCGTTGGCGCTTTCGGGGATCATGAGCCGGTCGCCTTTCCGTACCGTGAAATGATCCACGCGGGTCTTGTGGACGTCGTGCTGGTGCTGGCAGGGACGGGACATCTGCGCCTCCAGGAAGGCCACGATCTCCGGCGTCATCTCGCCGAGTGCGCCTTTCGCGGCATCGGTCGGACGCAGATCCGAAAGATCGTCTGCATAAAGCTCCGCTTCATAGATGCCTTCATCCAGGAAATCCAGGGTGAATTCCGCATTCCGCGGCCGACGGGCGCAGATGCCGCCCACGAACCATTCTTCGTCGTGGCGGCGCGCCATCGTAACGTAGCTTGCGGGACAGCCTTCCAACAGCTTTCCTTCGTCCCAGCTCGTGTAAAGCTTTTTCAGGAAGTCTTTGCAGACATTCTTTTCCACCTTCTCCTTGCCTTCGCCGCAGTGGGTGATATAGGAGAGGAAGATGACCGGCAGCGCGGTCTGGTGCGCATCCGTCGTTCCGGTGATGTAGCTTTCATAACAGACCGGCGTGTAGTCCATCGGCCCCATCAGGTTGCGGGTAAAGGGCAGGGTGCAGTTATGAGCCGCATCCGGTCCGCCGGGCGTGAAGCTGGAGAAATTCGCCAGATATTCTCCGCCCTGGACGCCTTCGTAGGAAAGCACGTGCGGCCAGACGCGGATCGTTCCGGAGGGCTTCGTGCAGCCGTGGAAGTTCAGCATCAGCTGGTATTTGGCTGCCAGTTCCGCGAGCATGCCCATCTGCGCGATCCGTTTCTGGGAATCTGACTCAAAGAAGTCGATCTTCAGGCCGACAACGCCCCAGCTCTTCCAGAGCGCCAGCGTTTCCTCGGCCTTCTTCGGATCGCGCAGCCTGGCAGAATGTTCCCAGATCCAGATCTTCACGTTCTTCTTCGCGGCATAATCCACGACTTTCGGGATATCCACATGACCCGGCCAGCCGCCGTCCACGACGGAATAAGGCCAGCCCATCTCTGCGGCAAAGTCCACGTAATCCAGCTGACGCTGTTCATCTGTGCCGGAACTGTGCTCGGTCATCCAGCTCCAGGCCGACATACCCGGTTTGATGAAGGAGGGGTCCTTGACGATCGATTCCGGGTTCAGGTTCTCCAACAGGTTGGAGTCGGTGATCTCTGCGAGCGATCCGGCCATCACGACGCGCCACGGGGTCGTGACCGGGCCTTCGCATTTGATATTTTCCAGCTGGTCCACGGCTTTAGTGATCGTCAGCGTCCGCGGGTCTTCCTTTACGGCGTCGAGCGTTGAGCCGCCGTAGTTTCCAAAGACCGCGGCTTCCGCATAGACCGCCCAGAGGTCCCTGCCGGCCTGAAAGAGGACCGGTAAGACCAGGAGGTTCTGGTAAAGGTCTTCGACCGGGACCGGATGATAATGGTCTTCATAGGAGCAGAGCCATTTCATGCCCGTAACGGACGGTACCTGTTCCGGAAGACGGAACGAGCTGATCTCCCGGCCGACCTCGTTCTTTTCCGGAAGGATCAGCCGGAAAGCGGCGCCGTCGTCATAGGCGCGGCCTTCGATGACCATCGTACCGCCTTCGTTTTCCACCGTCAGTGTGATGGTATTGCAGCGGTCATGGCAGACGGCTTTTTTATACGCCGGGATGGTATAACTTGTGTCGATGCTCCCGGTCTCGGCCTTCGTGATCCGGAAGCCCTCGCTGAAGTCCGCGTCCGGTGTGATGAGGCCGATCGGCGCTGCTTCGGAGATCACGGCATTGTTTTTTCGGCAGCTCCAGAAGATGCGCCCCTTTTCTTCCGTAAAACGGAGGTTCAGCTTTTCATTCGGTGAACTGATCTCGTAATTGATCATGGCATTATGCAGCCCCGGCGCTTTACCGCCGGGGCCTTCCTTTCTTTTGTTGTTTTATTCCAGCATTCCGTAAGCCACGGCGCGCACGCGCATATGATGGTACTCTTCGTAGTTCGGGAAGGTGTTGTGCATGTAAACGACCGAGAAGCCGTTCGTGGGATCGATGCTCGTCCAGGTGCCTGCCGCGCCGGTCCAGCCGAATTCGCCTGGCGTGGAGTTGGACACACCGGCGATGTTCATCATCGTCCGTACGCCGAGCCCGTAGCCGTAGCCCTGCAGATAGGAATTGGTGAAATCCTGAAGCTGAGCGTCGCTTAACATGTTGGTGCGCATGAGGTCGATCGTGTTCTTGCCGAGGATTCTGACGCCGTTGTAAACGCCGCCGTTCGCGAGCATCTGCGTAAAGATCGCGTAATCCTTTACGGTCGAGAAGAGGCCTGCGCCGCCGCCTTCGTAGACCGCATCCGGCTGATGCCGGTCGTCAAACGCACCGACCCGCGGCGTAAAGCCGCCGTTTCCGTCGTTTTCGTACAGCTTGACCATCCGCTCCGCGGTATCGCCGAAGTGGCGGTAGGCGGTCGAGGTCATGCCGAGCGGCTCGGTGATCTCTTTCCGGATGAATTCGCCGATCGACATGCCGGAAGTCGCTTCCACGAGCGCCGCGACCATCTCATGGCCGAAACCGTAGGTCCAGCGGGTGCCGGGATCGTAACGGATCGGGACACTGCCCATCGCGCGGACGTCGTCCTGGAGCGTGTACTTGCCCTTTTCTTCCGCGAGCTTTGCCCGCACTTCGTTCATCGCCTTGTCGGTCGGATGCTCGCCCTTCGGTGACGGATAGGGCAGGCCGCAGGCCATGTTGAACGTATCTTTGACCAGAATCGGGCGCCTGGCCGGACGGATGTTGAAGTAACCGTTCGGCTTCATCTCCGCGACCTTCGTATCCTTATACTCGGGATAATAATCATAGTAGGGATCGTTCAGCGTATATTTGCCGCGCTCAAACTCGATCAGGGCGGCGGTGCAGACGATGACTTTGGTCATACTGAACAGCCGGTAGATCGAATTCTCGTCGATCGCGCGGTTGGCCTCGAAATCCGCCATGCCTGCGTAGCCTTCATAAAGTGTCTTCCCCTTCTGCATTACGATGCAGCCGGCACCGGGGATCTTTTTGCCTGCAAATTCCTGCAGCAGCCGGTCCATATCCTTAACGCCTGACATAAGTACCTCCTTTGCGTTATT
>CADBQM010000277.1 GCA_902796795.1 uncultured Eubacteriales bacterium | reverse complement strand
TCAGGATCCCGAAGAGACTGTCCGCCAGTTCCTCCGCGCTGCCGTTCAGGATCTCCTTATCCGTGTTCTTCTCCGGCGGGAAGATCCTCTCCACCTGCGTCGGCGAGCCCTTGAGGCCAAGCTTCGTCTCGTCCGCCGCGGGGATGTCAGCCACGCTTAAGATACGGATGTTTTCCTTGCCTTCGATCTCTTTCTTCTTGATGAAGGAAGGCAGGCGCGGGGTATTCAGGTCCTTGTCCACGGTCAGCAGGCAGGGCAGCTTGATCTTCAGGCGCTCGATCGCCGTATCCAGGTCGATATCGACGGTCACGTAACCGTCCTCGACCGCCACGACCTTTGTCACGTTCGCCGCATGGTCGATGCCGAGCCGTTCCGCGAGCTCCGGGCCGACCTGGGCGGTATCGCCGTCCGTCGTCTGCTTGCCGCAGAGGATGAGGTCGTAGTGTCCCATCTCCCCGACGCCTAAAGAAAGCGCCGTGGAAGTCGCCGCCACGTCCGCACCGCCGAACTTGCGGTCGGAAAGCAGCACACCTTCCGAGGCGCCCATCCAGAGCGTCTCCTTCAGTGCAGCCGCCGCCTGGTTCGGGCCCATGGAGAGCGTCTTGACCGTCCCTCCGTAGGTCTCCTTCAGCGTGAACGCCGTCTCCAGCGCAAACAGATCGTAGGGGTTGAGTTTACCCGCGACCGTATCACGTTTCATCGTTCCCGTGACCGGGTCGATCTCGACCTGGGTCGAGCCGGGCACCTGTTTGACACAGACAATGATATCCAAAACCGGACCTCCTGTTTTGTTATATTTTCAGATCTTATGTGTGTAATAGGCGGGCTTTACGCCGGGCGCTTCCGCGGAGATGACCGCGGTGCCTTCCTGCCCGAGCCGCACGGCCACCGATACCCGGCCGGCGTACATCCGGCGCAGGTTCTCCTTCGGCGGGATGTGGTCGGAATGGTCCGAGCCGGTGCCGATCACAGCGCCTGCCGCATTGCCGTAGAAGAGGATGCGGTCGACGGCCGCGTCCGGGACCTCCCGGCCTTCCGCGTCCACTGCCGCGCAGGTCAGGATCAGGATATCACCCGCCTTCACGTCGTCTGCGTTCTCCGGGATCCACTTGAGTGCGACCGCTTCGCCCGTCGTCTCCTGGCGGTCGCGGGCGACTTCCACGCCGTCTTTATAGGCGACGGCTTCCAGCACGCCGGGCGCGTAAACGACGTCCCATTCCGCGTGATCCACCGGCGAAAGCGTCCGTTTTCCGAGGCTTTCGCCGTTCAGGAAGAGCTCCGCCTCGCTGCAGTTCGTATAGGCATAGACCTTGATCGGGCAGCCTTCCTTGCCGGGATGGTTCCAGTGCGGCAGTACGTGGATCATCGGGGCTTCCTGCCAGTAGGACTGGTTCTGGTAGAAGGCGTCCTTCTTCTGCAGGTACAGGTCGATCGCGCCGGAGACCGAGCAGAGCCGCGGCCAGCGGGCCTCGCCTCTGTGCTCGAAGGCGATCCACTGCATGCCGCCCATGATCCAGGGGCGCTCGTTGATGAAACGCCAGGTATATTCACGCGACTTGAAAGTCTCGCTCGTCACATGGTCGTACGCGGGGATGCGGCCGAGGGATTCCACCTGGTCGCTGTACCAGCCGCGGGAAGTGCCGGTCGCGCAGTTTTCGGTGGAAAGCACCGGCTTGTCCGGGAACTGCCCATGGACCTTTTCAAAAATGTTCAGGTTGTAGTTGATGCCGACGATATCGCTGTATTCGTAGACGGTCGCGACGTCCGGTGTCTTGTCGTTCGCCGTCAGGATCGGGCGGGTCGGATCCAGCTTCTTGACCGCTGCGTACATCGAGCGGGAGATCCTGGCGCCCTGCTCGGTAATGAAGAAGGGCTCCTCATTGCCGACGGACCACATGATCACGCTCGGATGGTTCCGGTCACGCTTCACCAGCGTTTCAAGATCCTTTGCCGCGCTCGGCACGGTGCTGAACCAGCGGGTCTCGTCCATGACGACGATGCCCTTGCGGTCCATCTCGTCCATCCAGTATTCCGCCTGCGGATAATGTGAGCAGCGGTAACCGTTCGCGCCCATGTCCTTGATGAGCTTTGCCTTGTAGCGGAAGACGCTCTCCTCCACCGCGAGTCCGGTCAGGCCGTAGTCGCCGTGGCCGCAGACGCCCTTGACCTTCACGTTTCTGCCGTTCAGGAAGAAGCCTTCCGTATTGAACGCGATCTCGCGGAAACCAAAGGTGTTCTCCCGGACGTCGGTGATTTTGCCGTCCACCGTGACCGTAGTAACGGCCTTATGGAGCACCGGATCGTCGATGTCCCAGAGCGCCGGCGCGGTGACGGCCGCGCACTGTGCGAGCGTCGCCTTATCGCGCGCGGGGACAAAAAGCGTACCGGTGACTGCCGCAAGGACCTTACCGTCCTCGGTACAAATCGCCGTCTTTACTTCCGCCGTGACGTCCTCGTAGCGGTCGTTCCGGACTTCTGTCTCGACCGGGACCGCCCATTCGGTATCGGATTTCTTCTCCGGATGGACGAAGACGCCGTAGCGGGCCACGGAGACCGGATCGTCCTTCTCCAGCCAGACGTTCCGATAGATGCCGCCGCCCTGGTACCACCAGCCTTCGCCGGTGCCGCAGTCGACGTGCACGGCCAGGACATTGTCCTCGTCAAAATGAATGAAATCGGTGATGTCCACTTCGAAAGGCGCATGGCCTTCGAAATGGTCGTACATGTAAACACCGTTGAAATAAACGGTCGCATGATCCGCAACGCCTTCGAAGTAGAGCACGATCCGTTTGTCGCGGTCTTCGCTGCCGATCACGAAATGCTTGCGGTACCAGGCCGGATGATAGTTGAAGAAGCCCCAGGCCTTGTTGCCGTCTTCCTGCGCCACCTGCGTGATGATATAGTCGTGCGGCAGGTCAATGAGACGCCACAGGCGCTCGTTGATCTCCGCAGTCTTGATGATCTTACTCGCATCTACGCCCGGTTCCGTAAAAGCCCGGCGGTAGTCGTCCGGGACGTCCGGGAAACCGCGGGACGCCGGACCGGAAAGGAAGCGCTCCGTCTTGGCTTCCTGGTAGGAAGGGCCCTTGTCCTGCGGGCTCAGCTTTTCGATCTCGCCGTTATAGAAGAACCAGTTATTGTTAAACCGTATACGTTCGCTCATAGAATGATTCTTTCCTTTATCGGTTGGTATTACCGTTTTCAGCATTTCAGTGCATAAAAAGCCTTATTTGGATTTAGTATAAGATAACGAAAAAAGCTTTTCAATACCCTGCAAGAATTGTGCATAATTTTCGCGCAGCGTGCAAAAAATAACATTTCATTCCCGCGCGGTACAGCGTCCGGACCCGGCAAAAGAGCCCTGCGGATGCAGGGCTCTTTCCTTACGTTTCATCTCCAGACCGGACGGTAACTCTTTCAGTCTTTCTTTTCTTCTTTCCGGACGCTGAGGTTCAGGGGACGGCCGTATTTTTCCTCAAAGGCAAGCAGCTTCGCGTCGTGCCTGCCGCTCTTCAGCATCGAGACGTTGCCGAAGGCGTAGGTCTCCCGGTTTTCCGCCGTGAAGGGCTTCCATTCTTCCGTCAGCTTCTCATGGTTCGGATCGCCGTTCCACGCAAACGCGGCCCAGGCGCCGGCCATCTCGTCCTGCAGGCGTTCGGTCACGCCTTCGATCACCATGCCCTCCACGTTCAGCGCATTGTGGAACATGAAGTGCAGGTCCGTATTGTGGCCGAGCATGAAGCCGCCAAGATAGGGCTGCTCAAAGGTCACGATATAGGCGTAGGCGTTCGCGCCGCCCTGCGCCGCCTTCTTTTCCAGAAACTCCACGACCGCCGGGCGGACGGAGATATCCGCGGACGCCGCGTATGCCCAGTCGACCTCGGGATAAGCTTCTTTAAAGGCTTCCGCGACCGCAAGCGCGTCTTTACAGAAGCGCGGGGCAATGAGCGCAAGCTTTTCTTCGTCTGTCAGCTTCTTCTTATCGCCGGCCGGGGCGGGAATGAATTCCGTCACGATCGAACCCGCCATCACGGGAACGTCCTTCACCTCCGGCCGGAAGCCGATCTCCATCGGAGAGCCCAGGAAGACGTCGCCGTCCGCGGCCGGGGACCACGGTCCCATACCGGGGTTCGTAAAGCCCTGCTCCGCCAAAGCCTGAAGGACCGCTGCCGCGACCCGGTTATAATCCATCGTTTCGATCTCCCGGATGTTCTCCTTTGTCAGGCCCAGGAGCTCAGCCGCCCGCGGACCGAGTTCCCTGGCCCGGGGATTCCGCGGACCGCCGCTATTGCGGAAAACACCGCTCTGGACGATCGCACGGTGGTAAAGGCCGTCTGCCGAAGGCATGCCCATGAGCGTGCAGACCTTCCCGCCGCCGCCGGACTGGCCGTAGATCGTGACGTTATCCGGATCGCCGCCGAAGCAGGCGATGTTCTCGCGGACCCACTGAAGCGCCAGCACAAGGTCCATGACGCCGTGGTTCGCGGAGTACTGATAGTCCTCGCCGAACATCGAAAGATCCAGGAAGCCGAGCATGTTCAGGCGGTGATTGACGGTGACCAGCACCACGTCATAGAGCTCGGCCATCGCATAGCCTTCGTAGGAATAGAGATGCGTCGCCGAGCCGGCCGCAAAGCCGCCGCCGTGGAACCAGACCATGACCGGCTTT
>CADBQM010000276.1 GCA_902796795.1 uncultured Eubacteriales bacterium | reverse complement strand
GTACGCAGAGACGCTCTGTGTCGGGATGTGCGTATGCCCTTCCAGGATGATGTCCGCCCAGATCTCATCCGAAACGACGTCGACCTCATACTTTTCGAACAGTGCCATCGCCCGTTCGATCTCCCACTTTTCCCATACTCTTCCGCAGGGATTGTGCGGGGAACAGAAGATCGCCGCGTGGATATGCCCTTCACTGAGCTTCTTTTCCATATCCTCGAAGTCCATCCGCCAGACGCCGTTCTCGTCCCTGACGAGCGGGCTGTGGACCGCTTCATAGCCGTTGTTCTTCAAGACGCCTGTAAAACCGACGTAGACCGGGCTGTGCAGCAGGACCTTGCCGCCCTGCTCCGCGATCACACGGAGTGCGCTGATCACGCCGCCGAGGACACCGTTTTCAAAGCCGATGTCTTCTTTTGTAAGCCCGGCAACGCCGTGACGCTCTTTCTGCCAGCGGATAATGCTTTCATAATACTCGTCCCGCGGCGCAAAGTAGCCGAACATCGGATGATCCAGGCGTTCCCGGATCGACCGCACGACCGCCGGACAGGTGGCAAAATTCATGTCGGCGACCCACATGGGGATCAGGTCGAAGCCTTCGCCCCGTTTCTTCGCCTCCTCGTTTCTTGCTTTTGCTTCTTCCGTCGGTCCGAAGCCCGGACGTCCGAACGCGTCAACCGCGATGGAGTCCTTTCCGTGCCGGTCGACGATCGAGGTAAAATCAAATGTCATGAAGATGTTCCTCCTCTTATCCGGTCCGCTTTACTCCGCCGCGACTGCTTCGATCTCCACGAGCGCATCCTTCGGGAGCGCCGCCACCTGGAATGCCGCCCTTGCCGGATAATCGCCGGTAAAGAATTCCGCGTAGACCGCGTTCATCGCGCCAAAATCCGCGATATCCTTCAGCAGCACCGTCGTCTTGATGATATTCGCCATCGAAAGGCCGCGGCTCTCCAGGATCGACCGGATGTTGGTCAGTGACTGCCGGGTCTGGGAAGCGATATCCTCGCCCGCGAACGTGCCCGTCGCCGGGTCGATCGGCAGCTGGCCGGATACAAAAACAATACCGTTTGCAGCCACTGCCTGGGAATAAGGGCCGATCGCCGCCGGTGCTTTTTCCGTATTCAGAATCTCTTTCATGTGAACCTCCTGTTTTTATATAAATGGTATTACTTACGCGTTCTTTTACGGAAGGATGTGTCCCGCTTTCAGCAGGACGCTGTACCATTCTTCCCTTGTCAGCACGATATCCGCACCAGCCGCGATCTCTTCAAGCCGCGGTTCCGACGTCGTGCCCGCAACAAGCTGGATCCCGGCGGGATGCCGCATCACCCAGGCTGCGGCGATCGCCGTCGGCGTCGTATTGTATTTCTCCGCCAGTGCATCCAGACAGGCGTTCAGTTCAGGCAGCTCTTCCGAACCGATGAGCTGGCCCCTGTGCCGGCTGAGCTGGTACGGTGACCAGGCCTGGATGGTTATGTCGTTTACCCGGGAATAGTCGAGGACGCTTCCGTCCCGGTCCGTAGCCCCGTAAGTCTCCATATTGACTTCCAGGCCGTTCGCGACCATCTGCGCGGCGCCGATGCCGAACTGCAGCTGGTTGGCCTGGATCTCCTGTCTTAAGCAGCGCTTTAAGAGTTCGATCTGCATCGGCTTATGATTGGAAACACCAAAATAGCGGACCTTCCCGCTCTCTTCCAGCCGGTCAAAAGCCTCCGCGACCTCCTCCGGCTCGACCAGCGCGTCCGGCCGGTGCAGGAGCAGCACGTCCAGGTGGTCGGTCTTCAGGCGCTTCAGGCTGCCCTCCACCGAGGCAATAATATGCTCTTTCGAAAAATCGAACATCTTCCCGATCACGATCCCGCACTTGGACTGGATGATCAGGTCTTCCCGCTTCGCGTTGCTGTATTTTTCCAGTGCTTCACCAAAGAGTTCTTCGCAGGCGCCGCCCGCGTAGATGTCCGCATGATCAAAGAAGTTGATCCCGAGTGAGACTGCATGGTCGATAAAGGCGCCGATCTCCCGCGGCGTCTTATTGGAAAAGCGCATGCAGCCGGACACGACCGCAGGCACCGTAAGACCGGTCTTACCAAACTTGACTTGTTTCATTGTGAGC
>CADBQM010000275.1 GCA_902796795.1 uncultured Eubacteriales bacterium | reverse complement strand
GGAGGAAGCCATGACAGACCCGGAAACACTCTATAAGCTGATGATCCTTTATATGATGAAAAAGGTCAATTTTCCGCTGTCCAACGCGCAGCTCTGGACCTTCTTCGAGGAAAAGGGATATACCAATTACTTCACCTTCCAGGATACGATCTCGGAGCTCCTGGAGGCGAACCTGGTCTCCCAGGATACGGTGCGCAACCAGGTCCGCTATGAACTGACCAGGGAAGGGGAGGACGCGCTTCATTATTTTCAGGACAGCATCACGTCCGGCGTGAAGGACGACATGGACGCCTTCCTGAAAAAGAACCGCTATCAGCTGCGCAATGAGACCGGTATCGTCTCGGATTATTATAAGACGCCGAATTTCGATTATACCGTACATATGGAGGTCCGCGAGGGCAAGAACGTTCTTTTCGAGATCAACTTAAGCGTCCCGACGGAGGACCAGGCGCGCATCCTTTCGGAGCACTGGGAAGAAAACGCCCAGCAGATCTACGCCTACGTGATCAAGAACCTGATGTAAAGGACCGGCAGTCTGTTAAAAAATGCTTGCAATCCTGCGGCTCCTGTGTTATATTGAACAACGCTTGTGAAAAATCGCCGCTGTTTGGAAATCAGCGTCGTCAAAAGAAAGGAAATGAAAAATGAAACAGGGCATCCATCCGAAATATTATGAGTGCAAGGTCGTCTGCAACTGCGGCAACGAATTCGTGACCGGTTCCACCAAGCCGGAGATCCACGTTGAGACCTGCTCCAAGTGCCATCCCTTCTATACGGGTCAGCAGAGAGTTTCTTCCGCACGCGGACGTATCGAACGCTTCAACAAGAAGTACAACGTCGGCACGGAAAACTGAGACAGAAAGAGTGAAACAGCCACGGCCAGGCGGAAGTGATTCCGGCGGCCGTGGCTTTTTACGATAATTACGGGAGAAAAGGATATGAAATACTCCGGTATCGGCGGCCAGGCGGTCCTGGAAGGGATCATGATGAAGAACGGAAAAGACTATGCCGTCGCCGTACGAAAGGAAGACGGCAGCATTGCCGTAAAAAAGGACGTGCATGAAGGCCTTCAGGACAAATGGAAGATCGCCCGCGTGCCCTTCATCCGCGGGATCTTTGCCTTTATCGATTCCATGGTGCTCGGGATCTCGGCGCTGAACTTCTCCGCCTCATTCGAGGGCGCGCAGGAAGCGGGCACCGGAGAAAAGGAAAACGCCGTGGAGCATAAAGACGGCAAAGACAAAAAGAAAGAGAGCGGCGGCCTTTCTAAGGCGGAGACCGCGTTCAGCCTGGTCCTCGCGATCGTGCTGGCGGTCGGGATCTTCGTGCTGCTGCCGGCTTTTGTTGCGAGCCTGCTAAAGCGCTGGATCGACAGCGCGGCGCTCCGTGCCCTGATCGAAGGCCTGTTCCGCCTGCTGCTGTTTATCTCCTATATCCTGCTGATCTCGCTGATGCCCGACATCCGCCGTACTTTCATGTATCACGGCTCGGAGCACAAATGCATCAACTGCATCGAGCACGGACTGCCGCTGACGGTCGAAAACGTCATGAAGAGCTCGAAAGAGCACAAACGCTGCGGAACGAGCTTTATCCTGATCGTACTGCTGATCTCGATCATCCTCTTTATGTTTATACAGATCGAGTACCTGCCGCTGAAGCTGCTTTCCAGGCTGCTGCTGATCCCGGTGATCGCAGGGATCTCTTATGAATTGCTGCGTTTTACCGGACGGCATGACAATCTCTTTGTCCGCATCATTTCCCGTCCGGGCATGTGGATGCAGGCGCTGACGACGCGGGAACCCACGCCCGAGATGGCAGAAGTCGCGATCCGTGCGGTGGAAGAGGTGTTTGACTGGCAGCATTATCTTGATGAGAATTTTCCCTCATGACTTTTCGTGAACTGCTGAAAGAACAGGCGGCAGTACTCGGCCGCGCCGGCGTTGCGGACGCGGAAAACGACGCACGCCTTCTTTTGCTTTATCTGAAGGGCTGGGAAGAAAAGGACCGGCTGCTGTCGATGGAAGAATGCGCGCCTGAAGCCGATATTAAGGCATACAGGGCGCTTGCCGCAAGGCGGGCAGAACGGGTCCCTTTGCAGCAGGTCACCGGGGAAAGCTGGTTTTACGGCCGCAGGTTCCGGGTCGATGAAAACGTCCTGATCCCGCGTTTCGATACAGAAGTCCTTGTCGAGACCGTGCTTACGGCGGAGAAAGACCGCGATATACGGCTCCTCGATCTTTGTACCGGCTCCGGCTGCATCGCGGTGACGCTTCAGCTGGAAGGCGGGTATACGGACGTGACTGCTTCGGATATCTCGGAAGCAGCGCTCAGGATCGCAGAAATGAACGCGGATGCAATGAAGGCTTCCGTCTGTTTCGTGAAGAGCGATCTTTTTGAAGGGCTTGCGGGACCGTTTGACGTGATCGTTTCGAATCCGCCCTATATCCGCGACGATGAGATCGAAACGCTGGAGCCTGAAGTGCGGGACCACGAACCGTGGGCCGCGCTTTCTGGAGGTCCAGACGGACTATATTTTTACCGCAGGATCGCGGAAGATGCCGGCCTGTATCTGAAACCGGGCGGAAGGATCTATCTTGAGACCGGCTATAACGAAGCCGCCGCTGTCCGGATCCTGTTTGAAGCCGCAGGATTCAGGAACGGCTGTATCGTCCGGGATCTCGCCGGACTGGACCGCGTCTTTACGGCGGTCTTTGGAGGATAAGATGTTTGAAAAACTGGAGGACCTGCTGCTGCGTTATGAGGAGGTCCTGGCGTCGCTTCAGGATCCCGCGACGCTTTCCGACCCCGAATTATACAGAAAGACGATGAAGGAGCAGGCGGAGCTTGGACCGCTTGCGGCGGCTTACCGCGCTTATAAGGAGGCGGAGGCGACCGTCCGTGAGGATACGGAACTGCTCGGAAACGAGAAGGACGAGGAGATGCGGACGCTCCTGAAGGACGAGATCGCGGAAGCAAAGAACACACTTGCCGCAAAGGAACAGGAGCTGAAGATCCTGCTGCTGCCGAAGGACCCGCTTGATGAAAAGAACGTGGTCATGGAGATCCGCGCCGGCGCGGGCGGAGAGGAGGCTGCGCTTTTTGCTGCAGAGCTCTATCGGATGTACCTGCATTTTGCAGAGGACAGCGGCTATAAGACGGAAACGGTGGAATACAATGAAACGGGGATCGGCGGCGCTTCCAGGATCACTTGTATGATCACGGGCAGGGGCGCTTATTCACGGCTGAAATACGAATCCGGCGTCCACCGCGTGCAGCGGGTACCGAAAACGGAATCCGGCGGACGGATCCACACGTCGACCGTGACCGTGGCAGTGATGCCGGAAGCGGAAGACGTGGAAGTCGAGATCGATATGAACGATATCCGTTTTGACGTGTTCCGATCGTCCGGCAACGGCGGACAGAGCGTCAACACAACGGACTCTGCGGTCCGGCTCACCCATATCCCGAGCGGGATCGTGATCTCGTGCCAGGACGAAAAAAGCCAGCTGAAGAATAAGGATAAGGCGCTGAAGATCTTAAGGGCGCGGCTGTATGATATGAAGCTGAGGGAGAAGCAGGAACAGGAAGCGAGCGCGCGCCGCCTGCTGATCGGTTCCGGCGACCGTTCGGAGAAGATCCGGACGTACAATTTCCCGCAGGGCAGGGTCACGGACCACCGCATCAACCTGACGCTCTATAAAATAGAAGCGATCCTGAACGGATCGCTTGCTGAACTGATCGATCACCTGGCCGCTGCGGACCAGGCGGAGATGCTGGCGAACGGAGGCGGCTGAGCGTTACTTTCTCCTGAGCTCTTCGCGCCAGTCGAGATCATGGCGCTCTAAGCTGGAGATGATGCATTCCGCCGTCGGGATGTTCGTCGCGTAAGGGATGTTGTAAAAATCACAGAGACGCAGCAGGGTATTGTGATCCGAGCTTTCGTGGACCGTATCCAGATCGACGCGCTCGAAGCTTAACAGGACGTCGATCTCGTCGTTCATGATGGCCGTTTCCAGCTGCTTGTCACCGCCGAGGCCGCCGGCAAGCAGCTCGGACACGATTAAGCCGGCTGCGAGACGGATATGCTGTGCGGTCGCCTGGGTGGCGATCAGGCGGTATTTTTCAAGAATATACTTATAGGCGATGCAGAAGTTTTCGAGCAGCGTCTTTTTTTCATTATCCGCATGAAGTGCGATCGTGATCATACGATTTTGTCCTCGTTTACCAGCGCTTCTAGTGGGCTTGCATAAAAAAACAAAAATATTTCACCATTTTTCGTCATTATAGCAAAACACCGCCCCGGAAAACAATAGTCACTTCAACCATAGTTTTATCGCAGGATTTGTTGAAAACTTACAGTTGTCAACTCATCAGGCTTTCCCATTTTACCAGCAGGGCATTCAGTTCCTGCTCATCCGCATCTCTTTCCTCGTGCAGGGAGAGCAGCTTATCCGCGTCGCTTGCGTTTTCGGGCAGAGCCATTTCTTCGTCCAGCGCTTTCAGCTTTTCCTCGAGGCGGGTGATCTCTTCCTCAGTCTTTTTCAGTTCGTTTTCCGCTTTCCGGATCCGGGCGCTTTCTTCCTTGCGGCGCATCCGGTCTGCCTGGGAGGCCTTTTCCGCTTCCCGGACGGCGGTGTCGGGAGCGAAGAGGCTGTGGAACAGTTCTTCCTTTTCCAGATAATAATCATAGCCGCCCTGGTAGTGGATGAAATGCTTTTCATAGAGCTCCAGGATGCTGTCGGCGACGGCGTTGATAAAGTAGCGGTCGTGGGAGACGGTGATGACGGTGCCCTCATAGGCGCGGAGCGCGTTCTCCAGGATCCCGCAGCTGATCATGTCCAGGTGGTTGGTCGGCTCGTCCAGGATCAGCAGGTTGGCGTTCGAGAGCATGAGCTTCGCCAGCGCGAGACGGCCCTGTTCGCCGCCGGAGAGCGATCCGACGGACTTGAAAACATCGTCTCCCGTAAACAGGAAAGCGGCGAGTGTGTTCCGGATCCGCGTGTTGTCCATATGGGGGTACGCGTCGGAGATCTCCTGGAACAGTGTCTTTTCGGGAGAGAGCGCCGCGTGCTCCTGGTCAAAATAAGCGGCATAGACCTTGGTCCCGTAGCGGACGGTCCCGCTATCCGGTGCAAGCTCGCCGGTGATGATACGGAGCAGCGTCGTCTTGCCGGTGCCGTTATCCCCGATGACGGCGATCTTTTCCCCGCGGTGCAGTTCAAAAGAAACGTCCCGGAACAGCGTTTTCGCGCCGAAAGCCTTGGAGAGCCCTTCCACGGCGAGGACGTCGTTGCCGCTCTCGATCGTCGGGATGAGGCGGAGCTTCATTTCATTGTTTTCTTCGACGGGCTTTTCCAGGCGCTCGACGTGCGAGAGCAGTTTTTCCCGGCTTTTGGCTTTTTTGATCTGCCGTTCGGTCCCGTAACGGTAGAAACGGTCGATGATCTCTTCCTGCCGCCTGATCTCTTTCTGCTGCTTTTCGTATTCACGTTCGGCGGCATAGAGACGCGCTTCCTTTTTGGCCGCGAAAGCCGTGTAATTGCCGCGGTAGACTTCTGTGACGCCGAAGCTTAAGTCGATGACCTTCTCCGCGACCCGGTCGATCAGGTAGCGGTCGTGGGAGATCAGCAGTACGGCACCGGGGTAGGATTCGAGATAGCTTTCGAGCCAGGCGACGGCCTTCATGTCCAGGTGGTTGGTCGGCTCGTCAAGGAGCAGGAGCTCCGGCTTTTTAAGCAGCAGCTTACCGAGCGCGACCCGCGTCTTTTCCCCGCCGGAAAGGAACGCGATCTTTTTATCAAAATCCGCTTCGGTAAAGCCGAGGCCCTTCAGGATTCCGGTGACTTCACTGCGGAGCGCGTAGCCGTTTTCTTTTTCAAAATATTCGTTCAGCGCGCTGTGCTTAAGGACCAGCGCGTCGGTATCGCTTCCCTGTTTTTCGATCTCTTTCTCCAGCAGGCGCATTTCCTGCTCTGTCTCGAAGAGGTCGCTGCGGACGGAGAGAAGTTCGTCATAGATCGTATGGGCGGATTCCGGCGCGGCGTTCTGCGCGAGATAACCGGGAACGAGCCCCTTCGGAAGGATCACGGCGCCTTCGTCCGGACAGAGTTCACCGACGATCATCCGGAAGATGGTCGTCTTGCCGGCGCCGTTGGAACCGATGAGGGCGGCTTTTTCGCGCTCGGCAAGCTGGAAGGTCGCGTCCTTTACGACCTCCTGATCCAGGAATGCTTTGCGTACATGACTGAGTGACAGGATCATATTCCCTCCGAAGTTCCGAAACGTCACCATTTTAACTGAAATCATGGAAAAGCACAAGTTCAGGTTTGACATTCCATGACAGAAATAGTATAGTGAAAAAGTATTCAAAAGATGTACGATGTTTTACAACTCAAAGAAAGGGAACGCAATGAAGGAGGAAGTACGAATATCAGGTGCGATCATCAGAAGGCTTCCGCGGTATTACCGGTATCTGGGTGAACTGAAACAGCAGGGCGTTCTCCGGATCTCCTCCGGCGAACTGTCCGAGATCATGGGGGTCACGGCTTCCCAGATCCGGCAGGACCTGAACCATTTCGGCGGGTTCGGCCAGCAGGGCTTCGGCTATAAAGTCGATTTCCTGTATGAAGAGATCGGAAAGATCCTCGGCGTGGATGAAACGAATCATCTGATCATTGTCGGCGCGGGACACCTCGGGACAGCAATGGCAGTTTACTCCGGCGGCAAGATGCCGGGCTTTATCCTGGATGCGGTCTTTGACGTGGATCCGGAACGTATCGGGGAAAAGATCGGCGAAAGGGAGGTCCTGGATTTTAACGGGATAGAAAATTACCTGAAGGGACATCCGGCGGCACTCGCCGCACTGATGGTGCCGCACGAGGAGGCGGAAGCGTGTGCCCTGCGTCTGGTGAATGCCGGCGTCAAGGGGATCTGGAACTTCTCCCACGCGGACCTGCGCCTGCCGGCCGGTGTGGCCGTAGAAAACGTCCATATGGTGGAAAGCCTGATGAGCCTGACTTACAGTGTAAAAACGGCGGGGAAGAAAAGGACAAAGAAAAAGAAGAAAGAACAGAATGCGGAAGCGGTTACAGAAAAGGACCCCGTTCAGGAAAAGATGTGACAGCCGCTGCGGCCATACTGAAGGAATTGAATAGAATAATGAAAAAAGAGCACTGCTGACGCGGCGCTCTTTTTTTTGTTCATCACCTTTTTTTCACATATTAGCACTTGACAGTGCAGGGTGCAGGTGGTATTCTACATGAGGATGTTAGCAATCTAACATAACGAGTGCTAACAGTCGGAAGGAGAACCCGTGCAGTTAGACGAACGGAAAATGAAGATCCTGAAATCCATTATCCGCACGTACCTGGAGACAGGCGAACCGGTCGGTTCGCGAACGATCTCCAAGGATGCGGATTTTTCCGTCAGCTCTGCGACGATCCGCAACGAAATGTCGGACCTGGAAGAGCTCGGGCTGATCGTCCAGCCGCATACCTCTGCCGGCCGTATCCCGACCGACCGCGGCTACCGGCTGTACGTCGATCAGATGATGGATGAAAAAGACCGGGAGATCGGTGAACTGAAGCAGCTGGTGTCCGGGAAGATGGACCGAGTGGAAAACTTCCTGAAACAGATGGCAAAGATGCTCGCGGACAATACGAACTACGCCACGATGATCTCCGGACCGCGGATCACGGACAACGCGCTGAAGCTGATCCAGCTGTCACGCCTGGACTCCAGGCACTTGATCTGTGTGCTCGTGATCGAAGGCAACGTCGTCAAGAACAACGTGATCGAGATCGAAAGCGCCATCTCCGAACAGGAACTGCTGAAGCTGAACGTGCTGCTGAATTCCGCGCTGCAGGGGAAATCGCTGGACGATATCACACTGGCGATGATCAACCGCCTGAAGACCGACGCCGGCGACTACAGCATGATCGTCGCAACGGTACTGGAAACGCTTTCGCAGGCCTTTTCCGAAAACCGGAAAGAGCAGCCGGAAGTCTATACGAGCGGCGCGACGAACATCTTCAAGTATCCGGAGCTGTCGGACAGCGCTAAAGCGAGCGAGATCCTGACCGCACTGGAGAACAAGGACGAGATCCTGAACCTCCTTTCCGATCAGAAGGACGGAAAACAGGAGATCCGCGTCTATATCGGAAGCGAGTCGCCGATCAGCTCGATGCGGGACTGTTCGGTCGTTACCGCGAGCTACGAGCTCGGCG
>CADBQM010000274.1 GCA_902796795.1 uncultured Eubacteriales bacterium | reverse complement strand
TCATATCCGTTCCTCTCAAGGAGATGAATGATCGTCTGTACTGCCTTCGGTAGCTCCATCTGCTCCTTCTGTCTCTTCTTCCGCCGTGCTGAGGGTCTCCTCTGCTTCCGTATAGCGGTTACTCTTTGCCGGGTTTTCCTGTGTCCGCGGCTCCGCGGTCGTATCGACCGTTTCGAGCGACTCCATCGGGACGTTCGTTGCCGGGGGATTGACGTTCGCCCGCTGGTTCCGCCGGATCATCTGGAAGAACGTCACGGAAAGAAGCGCAAAACCGATCCCGAACAGGGCAATGAGCAGTACGACCCAGGCCTTCGGACGCGGATCGCTCTGTTCCGGTCCTTTTTTGACGGAGACCGGGCTGAAGTCCATGTCCCGCGGACGCAGGGAGGACGTATTCCCGCTGATGGTGTGCGGTGTGAGCTTGGCGCCGCAGCGTTTGCAGAAGCGGGAGTCTTCGTCAAGCTCGGTCCCGCAGTTCGGACATTTCATATCAGTACGCGCGGCCCCAGTAGACCAGCTTCTTTGCCGGCTTTCCGCAGCAGACGCAGGTCTCGGCTACCGTCTCCTGTTCAAAGGGGATGCAGCGCGCGGTCGCGGAGAAATCCTCTTTGATCTTGTCCTCGCAGGCGCGGTCGCCGCACCACATGGCGCGGATGAAGCCCGGCCGGTGCTCGATCGTATCGGCAAACTCTTCGTAGTTCTTTACGGTATAGGTATGGTTGTTCAGATGTACGCGGGCGCGCTCCAGCATCTCGCGCTGGATCTTTTCCAGCAGCGCGCCGACCTCTTCCGCGATCGCGTCAAGAGAAACCGTGATCTTTTCCCGGGTATCACGGCGTACCAGTACCGCGTTTCCGGCTTCCAGGTCGCGCGGTCCGATCTCTACGCGGACCGGCACGCCGCGCATCTCGCATTCCGCGAACTTGAATCCCGGGCTCTTGTCCGTGAGATCCAGCTTCGTGCGGAAACGTTCGGAAAGAGTCCGGTAGATCTCCTCCGCCTTTTCCGTGACGCCGGGCTTGTGCGCGGCGACCGGAATGACCGTGACCTGGGTAGGCGCGATCCTGGGCGGAAGCACCAGGCCGTTATCGTCACCGTGGACCATGATCAGCGCGCCGATCAGCCGCGTGGTCACGCCCCAGGAGGTCTGGTGGCAGTATTTCAGCTGGTTGTCTTTGTCCGTGAAGCTGACGTCGTACGCCCTTGCAAAGCCGTCGCCGAAATTGTGCGAGGTGCCGGACTGCAGCGCCTTGCCGTCGTGCATCAGGGATTCGATGGTGTAGGTCGCCACCGCGCCCGCGAATTTTTCCTTATCGGTCTTGCGTCCCTTGACGACCGGGATCGCCAGGACTTCCTCGCAGAAATCCGCGTAAACGTTCAGCATCTGGATGGTGCGTTCTTCCGCTTCTTCCGCCGTGGCGTGTGCGGTATGGCCTTCCTGCCACAGGAACTCGCGGGAGCGCAGGAACGGACGGGTCTCCTTTTCCCAGCGCAGCACCGAGCACCACTGGTTGTAAACGCGCGGCAGATCCCGGTAAGAGTGGATATCCTTCGAATAGAAATCGCAGAAAAGCGTCTCGGAGGTCGGACGGATGCACAGCGGCTCCTGGAGTTCTTCCAGGCCGCCCTTCGTGACCCAGGCGACTTCCGGCGCAAAACCTTCGACGTGCTCGGCTTCCTTCTTCAGGAGCGATTCCGGGATCAGGAGCGGCATATAGACGTTCTCCACGCCGGTCGCCTTAAAGCGCCGGTCCAGTTCATGCTGGATGTTCTCCCAGATCGCATAGCCCGCGGGCTTGATGACCATGAAGCCCTTGATGCTGGCGTAGTCCATGAGCTCCGCCTTTTTGACGATATCCGTATACCACTGCGCAAAATCCTCATCGCGCGCGGTGATCTCTTTTACCAGTTTCTTATCTGCCATAACGTTTCCTCTTATCCTGCTCCGGCTTTTCCGCCGGTCTTCTATGGTTGTCCGTGCTTTTATTCGAGCCCTGCGGCTTTTTTCAGTTCTTCCGTCCGGTCTGTCTTCTCCCACGGGAGGTCGAGGTCGGTCCGGCCAAAATGGCCGTAGGCTGCGGTCTGTTTGTAGATCGGCCGCCTGAGATCGAGCATTTTGATGATGCCGGCCGGCCGGAAGTCAAAGACCTTCCGCGCCGCTTCCGCAAGCACGCCGTCCGGGACGATCCCGGTACCGAAGCTGTTCACGGAAACAGAAGTCGGGTGTGCGACGCCGATCGCGTAGGAAAGCTGGATCTCCACCCGCTTCGCGAGTCCTGCCGCCACGATATTCTTGGCCGCGTAGCGCGCCGCATAGGCCGCGGAACGGTCGACCTTGGTCGGGTCTTTTCCGGAGAAGGCGCCGCCGCCGTGACGCGCCATGCCGCCGTAGGTATCCACGATGATCTTGCGCCCGGTCAGTCCCGAGTCGCCCTGCGGTCCGCCGACCACGAAGCGTCCGGTCGGATTGACAAAATAGCGGGTGTGCTCGTCCACGAGCTCCTGCGGCAGCACCTTGTCAAAGACCTCGCGCCGGATATCGGCCTTGATCGTATCCAGCGTGACCTGCTCATCGTGCTGGGTGGAAAGCACCACCGTATCGATGCGGACCGGCCGGTCGTTTTCGTCGTATTCCACGGTGACCTGCGTTTTACCGTCGGGCCGGAGATACGGCAGCGTACGGTCTTTCCGCACTTCCGTAAGCCGGCGCGCAAGCTGATGCGCCATTGAGATCGGGAAAGGCATCAGCTCCGGCGTCTCGTCCGACGCATAGCCGAACATCATGCCCTGGTCGCCTGCGCCGATCGCGTCGAGCGCTTCGTCCGTCATCTCGTTTTCCTTCATTTCCAGCGCCTTATCGACGCCGAGCGCGATATCGGGGGACTGTTCGTCGATCGCGGTCAGAACCGCGCAGGTATCCCCGTCAAAACCGAATTTGGCCCGGTTGTAGCCGATGCCGTTCACCGTGTCGCGGACGATCCGCTGGATGTCCACGTAGGCCTTGGTCGTGATCTCACCCATGACGAGCACAAGGCCCGTCGTTACGCTCGTTTCGCAGGCAACGCGGCTCATCGGGTCTTCCGCAAGCAGCGCGTCCAGTACCGCATCGGAGATCTGGTCGCAGATCTTGTCCGGATGACCTTCCGTGACCGATTCCGAAGTAAACAGATAGTGTCCTTTTTCCATTATGCTCTTTCCCCGCCGGCACTTCAGGCCATGCGGTCGTTTCTCCTTATAAGATTGACAAAGCGTGTCTGATCATTCTGCCAGCCGAGCAGCACCGTCCCGATCGGGCCGTTACGCTGTTTGGCGATGATCAGCTCCGTAATGCCCTTATCTTCCGTATCCTGGTTGTAGACCTCGTCGCGGTACAGGAACATGACGATATCCGCGTCCTGCTCGATGGCGCCGGACTCCCGGAGGTCCGCCAGCATCGGCCGGTGCTCGGTACGCTGTTCCGGCGCACGCGAGAGCTGGGACAGCGCGATCACGGGGACGTTCAGTTCACGCGCCAGTGCTTTTAACGAACGTGAGATCTCCGAGACCTCCTGCTGACGGCTCTCGCCGCCGCGTCCGCTGCCGCTCATCAGCTGCAGGTAGTCGATGATGATGACGTCGATGCCGTGTTCGAGCTTGTAGCGCCTGCAGCGGCTCCGAAGCTCCGCGACCGTAAGGCCCGGCGTATCGTCGATGATCAGTTTGGAATGCGCGATCATCGCGGATCCGCCGACGATCCCGTCGAGCTCCGCTGCGGAAAGATTGCCGTTCCGGATCTTCTGCATGTCCACGCGGGACTCCATCGCGAGCAGGCGGTTGACCAGCTGTTCCCGGCTCATCTCCATCTCAAAATAGACGGTCGTGTAATCCTTCCCAATCGAGAAATGGTCTGCCAGGTTCAGCGCGAACGCGGTCTTACCCATGGAAGGACGGCCGGCGATCAGGATCAGGTCCGAATTCTGGAAGCCGGAGGTCTTTTCATCCAGGTCCGCATAGCCGCTCGGAATACCGCGGATATGGCCGGGATCCTTGGACGCGGCCTCGATCTGTTCGAGGACGCGCATCATGATATCGGCGATCGGCTCGTAGCCGCCGCTCGAGCGCTTTTCCAGAAGATCGAAGACCGATTTTTCCGTCTCCTCGAGGAGCACTTCCGTTTCATCCTTGCCGAGATACGCGCGGTCCGCGAGATCCTCCATCGTGCGGATCATCCGCCGGAGCAGCGCCTTTTCCTTCACGATATTCGCGTACGCCTTGGCGTTTGCCGCGGTAAAGACGGAATTCAGGAGTTCCTTCAGGAAATCCAGGCCGTAGACCTCCGGAGGCACGTCCTTCTGCTTCAGGGTGTTCTGAAGCGTGACGATGTCCGTCGGCCGGCTGCTCGTGTAAAGCTCCAGGATCGCGCTGTAGATCACGCCGTACTGCTGCTGGTAGAAATCCTCCGGCTGAAGGATCTCCGACACAACAGAGATCGCGTCCTGCGAATAAAGCATGGACCCGATCACGGACTGCTCCGCTTCGATGCTGTGCGGCGGTATGCGTTTGATCAGTCCTTCATCCAAGAGCTTACTCCTCCGTTACGACGACCTTGAGGCTTGCGGTGACCTGCGGATGCAGCTTTAACGGCACGACGGTGCTCCCGAGCTCCTTGATCGGCTCCGGCAGCACCAGCTTTTTCTTATCGACTTCCAGGCCCAGCTGCTTTTTGCAGGCTTCGGCGATCTCCTTCGACGAGACCGAGCCGAAGACTTTGCCGTCCTTCCCGGTCTTGACGCTTAAACTGACGCTCATCCCGGCGAGCCGTGCGGCCAGTTCCTGCGCGTCCGTGAGGCGCTTTTCCGCCACCTTTTCCTCATGCTGCTTCTGCAGCTTCAGGTCGTTGATGGTGCGGGCGTTCACTTCGGCCGCCTGCTTCTTGGAGATCAGGTTCCGGGCATAGCCGTCCTTTAAGGTCACGGTATCGCCCTTTTTCCCGACGTTCTTCAGGTCCTGCAGTAAAATGACTTCCATTTAATTTCCTCCCTGCCTGGCGGACTTTCCTTTGATCACCAGCTTGAGCTGCTCCAGCGCTTCCTCCATGGTCACGCCCGTGAGCTGCGCCCCGGCGATGCTCGCGTGTCCGCCGCCGCCCATTTTTTCCATCAGCACCTGGACGTTCACCTCGTCGATCGAACGGGCGCTGATGTAGATCTTTCCGTCGAATTCGGTCAGCACAAAGCTGGCCTTCACGCCCTGCACCTCCAGCATCTCGTTCGCGGCCTGCGCGGCGACGACGGTCTGGTTCCGGTTCGGTTTATCGGAGGGGCAGATGCTGATCAGGTAATCATTGTCGAAGAGCTCGGCCCGGTGGACGGTCTCCGCCCTGAGCCGGTAATCGTCCATCGTATCGCGGAAGAGCTTGCGCACGCGCGTCACGTCCGCGCCGTTCCGTCGGAGATAAGCGGCTGCTTCAAAGGTCCGGACACCGGCCTTATCCTCGAAGTTGTTCGTATCCATGACGATACCGGCGTAGATCGCGTCTGCCTCCGAATGACGGAGTTTAAGGTTCTCGTCATAATACTGGATCATCTCCGCGACCATTTCCGAAGCGGAGGACGCATACGGCTCCACGTAGGAAAGAACGGCGTTCTCAACCGTTTCGCGCCCCTGGCGGTGATGGTCCATGACCACGATGCCGGACGTCCGCTTTAAGAGATCCGGGCAGACCGTATACGACGGCCGGTTGGTATCCACCACGACGAGCAGCGTATCCTGTGTGATCAGTTCCCTTGCGCGGCTGTCGTCGATAAAGAGTTCCTCGCCGTATTCGCCGCTCTTCAGGATCGATTCCATGAGCGGCTTCACGCTGTTACTGACGTCCCCGGTCACGATATAAGCTCGCTTTCCGGAGAACGCCGCCGCCCGGTAGATGCCCATGGCCGCACCGATGCAGTCCAGGTCGCTGATCGGATGGCCCATGATCATGACCTGGTCGCGGGACTCAACGAGCTCCCGGAGGGCCTGCGCCTTGATCCTGGCCTTCACGCGGGTATTGCGCTCCGCCTGCTTGACGTTGCCGCCGTAGTAGTGGATCTCCGCGCCGTTCTTGATGACGGCCTGGTCGCCGCCGCGGCCGAGCGCCATATCGATCGCCGCACGGGCGTATTCATAGTTCTTTTCGATATTCTCGCCGCCGAGGCCGATGCCCATACTGATGCTGACGGGCATGTCATTGCCGATATTGACGGTCTTGATCTCCTCTAACAGGGAGAAGTTCGCCTCCTGCAGCTCCCACAGCGCCTTCTGCTTCAGCACCACGAGATAACGGTCCTTCTCCAGCTTCCGGATCAGGCCCTTCACGGTGGAGACGTAACGGTTCAGTTTTCTTTCGATCAGCGCGGCAAGCAGGGAACGGCGGACGTATTCCACGTTCTCCATGACCTCCTCGTAATTGTCGAGGTAGATCAGCGCCATAACGTTGCGCTCTTCCTCCAGCGAACGCCGGAAGGAAAGCAGGTCGGTCTCGTCGATCAGGTACAGGTTGTAAAGGTGGGCGCCGGTGGAATCGCCGAGCTCGGAAAGCTCCGGCAGGTTCTCCATGTTCAGCGGCGCGGTGGAGAGCGCATAGCTGCGGTCTTCGTAGCTGACGTGAAATACGGTACTGTTCTTGAAATCCGCGTGCTCGAGGATCGGGAAGACCGTGGAAAGCAGCGTCTCCCGTCCCTGCTTCAGTTCAAAACGACTGCTGAAGGCGGGATTCGACCAGATGATCTCCCCGTTGTCCGTGATCATCGCAAAGGGGATGTCGATCTGCCGGAGCAGCTGGTTCTGGACCTGCGCGTATGCCGCGCCGAAGTCCACCAGCTTCCGTAAGATGCTCCGCCGGCTCAGGAAGTAGTTGATCACCGTCGCCGCGAAATAGATCAGGGTAAAGCCGAGGGCGAACAGGCCGGTCCGGGTATCCAGGATAAACGCCCAGACCGTCATCAATATCAGAAGGCCGCCCAGATAAAACGGCCACCTGAAATACGTCTTCAGGAGATTCCTCTTTCTGTTGTCCATTTTACTCCACCTTTTCGAATTGCCGATCCGGCACCAAAACCTGAAAAAGGGTATACTGCCCTAGTATCTGAATAGTATAGCATGAGTCCCTTTCTTTTTCAATCCGGGATTCTTTCTCTTCCTAATAAATGCGCGGAAAGCCTTTTTTCTGCTTGCTTTTTTAAAAATAGTATTGTATAATCGCAGTTCGTGATGCAACATCATTTCCTTGCTTCCGGCAT
>CADBQM010000273.1 GCA_902796795.1 uncultured Eubacteriales bacterium | reverse complement strand
GCCGGCGGAGACGCTCGCGGACATCGCAGAACTGATCGTCACTTCGCCGGAGAAGGTGCTCTTCAAGCAGCTGCAGGTACTGCCGACGGTAGAGACGGATAACTTCTGATCATAACATTGCACCGGCTGCCGCAGCTCAGTAAGATGGCTGCGGCAGTTTTTTTATCGTCCTGCCATTATTCCTGTTTTAAGTTGCTGCGCCGGTCAGGGGGTGTTATAGTTGAATCAGCAGTATATCCAGAAAGGAGATGCCTATGGACAGTTTTAATGAGGCAGCCGAACGAAAAGGAACTGCCTGTATCAAATGGGATTTCCAGGAGACGGACTATGGCCGCAGCGGGCTTCTGCCCTTCTCTATCGCCGATGCAGATTACCGCACGTACCAGCCGGTCATCGACGCGTTGAAAGAGCGGCTCGACAGCGGTGTGATCGGCTATACCGATCTGAATGAGGAATACTTCTCCGCTGTAAAGGGCTGGTGCGGAAGACGTCACGGCTGGGAGATCGAAAGCAGCTGGATCGTTCCGGTAGGCGGCATCGTTCCGGCGATATCCACTGCCATCGAAGTTCTGACCGAACCCGGTGCCGGCGTGATCGTCCAGCCGCCGGTCTACGATCCCTTCTACTCCGTGATCGAGGCAAACGGCCGGAAGGTCCTGAAAAACGATCTGAAGCGTACGGAAGATGGTTACAAAATGGACCTCGAAGGCCTGGAAGCGCTCGCAAAAGAAGGTGCCTCCATGCTGGTCCTCTGCAGCCCGCATAACCCGGTCTGCCGGGTGTGGACGTATGAAGAGCTCGCCGCACTTGCGGATATCTGTACCCGATACGGCCTGATCGTGGTGAGCGACGAGATCCACTGGGATCTGATCCTCGGCGAGCGTCCGCATGTGACGATGGGCTGCTTCCCGGCACTCTACGAGCGGCTGATCGTCTGCACCAGCTGCAGCAAAACGTTTAACCTCGCCGGGCTTGAGACTTCCAACCTGATCATTCCCGGAGAGACCTTACGTGGAAAATACCAGTCCTACCTCTATGCCCGCTACCTGTTCGTTCCGAATACGCTGGGGCTGGAGGCGGTAAAGGCCGCCTACAAAGACGGCGATGCCTGGGTCGATGCGGAGTGTGCATTCCTGAAGGAAAACGCCGCAGTCGTCCGCGATTATCTGGCAGAATATCTGCCGAAGGTAAAGCTGGCAGAACCGGAAGGCACCTACCTGCTGTGGCTCGATATGACCGCATACGGCCTTACCAGCGACGAACTGATCGAGCGGATCGCTGCTGCCGGCGCCGGTCTGAACAACGGAATCCATTATGGAGAGCATTATGACGGTTTTGTACGGATGAACGTCGCCTGTCCCAGACAGCAGCTGCTGGCCGGACTGGATTGCATCCGAAAAGCAATGAAAGGAGCAGAAGCATGAGTACGGAAAACGAAGTAAAAGAAACCGGTGCTGAAACTGCGGAAGCAGGCGGTGAACAGCCTAAACTCAAACGCGTGCTGGGGCTCGGCGACCTGATGGGTATCGGTGTCGGCCAGATCATCGGCTCCGGCATCATGGCCCTGACGGGCATTACGATCGCGCTGACAGGCGCAGGCACGCCGCTCGCCTTCCTGGTGGCCGCGATCCTGGTGATCTGTCCCAACATGGTGCTGGCAGTGCTCGGCAGCGCCGTTCCGGCGACCGGCGGCATGTACACCTATGTGCGCGACTACATCGGTCCCAAGACCGGTCTGTTCTATCTGGCGCTGCTCGTTGCCGGACAGCTGGTGCTGGCCATGTTCGGCATTACCTTTGCCGAGTATGCCTGCAGCCTGGTTCCGGGACTGCCCAAGATCTGGGTGGCGTTCGGGATCCTGACCCTCTGCTTTGTCATGAACCTGCTGGGGATCGACCTGGCCGCCAAGCTGCAGAACGTGCTCGTGATCGTGCTGGTAGCGGCGATGCTGCTTTTTATCGGCTTCGGCCTGCCGAAAGTAGACTGGTCTGTTTTCAAGGGCGGGATCAAGGCGATCATGCCGAACGGCTTCATCAATTTCATGACCGGCGCGAGCCTGCTGACCTTCGCGACCGGCGGCGCGGAATTTCTTTCAGAGCTTGGCGGTGAAATGAAGAATCCCGGGCGGGACCTGCCGCGCTCGATGATCCTGAGTACCGTGCTGGTCGCGATACTCTATGCTTTCATCGGGATCGTCGCCGTAGGCGTGCTTCCCATCGAGACCGTAGCGGGAGAGACGCTGGTGCCCGTAGCCGAAGCCATTTTCCCGAAACCGCTCTACTACTTCTTCATTGTGGGCGGCGGGATGTTCGCTGTAGCTTCGACCCTGAACGCGACCTTCACCTGGTGCACCAAGGGCCTGCTGATCGCTGCAGAAGAGGGCTGGCTGCCGAAATTTACCGCGAAGATCAGTAAACGCGGTACGCCCTGGGTCCTCCTCATCATCTTCTATATCGTCGGCGCGATCCCGATCCTGACCGGCCTGGACATCGACGTCATCGCCCGCCTGGGCAACGGCGTTTCCCTGATCTATGTGCTGTTCCCGATCTTTACCGGCTACCTGATCTATAAGAAGAATCCGGAGGCCATGGCAAAGTCGACCTTCAAGGTCAAAAAGATCCCGCTCTTTATCCTGACGACCATTGCGCTCATCGGCTATATTCTCGCCGCGATCCTGAACTTCGGCGATATCGCAAGCGCATGGCAGATGATGCTGATCCTGAGCGTGGCCGTGATCGCCTACGGCTTCATCCGGGAATGGTATCTGAAGAAGAAAAAGAAACTTTGATCAATGCAGGCCGGATGAGCGGCACAAAAAAAGACGGGAGCGCACGCAGACGTGCCTCCCGTCTTTTTATTCTCTCTTACCCGACGATCACGGAGATGCCGTCCGGGATAACGGTGATCTTCGCCTCTCCGCCGACGATCTCCTTCGCCTTTTTAAGCGCTTCGTCCACGTCCTTTGCGTAGATCATCTTCATGTCGGTGATGATGTCTCTAAGCTCCGGCCGCGTCACGTAGATCAGCGGATGATTCATCAGGACACGGGCGAGGATCTGGCTCTCCCACTGGTCCGGGATCGTTTCCCCCTGCGGTGTCTCTGAGAATTCTTTATAAAGCGCCGCCGGACTTCCGCACTCTTTAAGGGAATGATAGAAGCCGTCGCCGCCGGTCCCGTCCGCACATTCCGAGACCTCGATGATCACGCCGCCGTCACGGCAGGCTGCTTCCGCTGCAGTCATCGACTTCACGGACTGGTAGATGTTCTGGTCGAGCGGCGCGCCGCCGTTCGTCGT
>CADBQM010000272.1 GCA_902796795.1 uncultured Eubacteriales bacterium | reverse complement strand
CTGAAGATCATCAGCTTCGGACCGCGGCCCTTAAACTTCCTGGCCTGCAATGCGCCGATCAAGCAGCTCTATAACCTCGGCATCGAGATCGAAGAGAACTCCGAGCTTGACCTTTTCGAAGCGTTCAACAAGCACGCGGACGACGAAAGGATCCCGGAGGTCGTCGCCGACATGGAGCAGGAGCTCGGCGCAGGCAACAAGAAACCGGAGATCCTGAAGAAGCTCGCCCAGTATGAGCTCACGCTGAAGGACTGGATCCGCGACCACAAGGGCTACCGCAAATACGTGGCGATCGCGGGCAAGTGCTGGCCGGCGTTCCAGACGCAGTTCGGCTTCGTTCCCTGCTATGTGAACAGCCGCCTGACCGCGGCGGGCATCCCGGTCTCCTGCGAAGTGGATATCTACGGCGCGCTTTCCGAGTTCATCGGGACCCTGGTCTCCGACGACGTCGTCACGCTGCTCGATATCAACAACTCCGTTCCGAAGGATATGTTCAAGAACGACATCGAAGGAAAGTTCCCGTATAAGCATACGGATACCTTCATGGGCTTCCACTGCGGCAATACCGCTTCCTGCAAGCTTTCGTTCCATGAAATGAAGTATCAGATGATCATGGCGCGCTCGCTGCCGGTCGAGGTCACGAACGGTACGCTGGAAGGCGACATCGTCCCCGGCAACATTACGTTCTACCGCCTGCAGTCGACCGCGGACAACATCCTGCGCGCGTATATCGCGGAGGGCGAAGTCCTGCCGGTCGCGACGAAGTCCTTCGGCGGCGTCGGCGTCTTCGCGATCCCGGAGATGGGCCGCTTCTACCGTCATGTGCTGATCGAGAAGGGCTTCCCGCATCACGGCGCCGTGGCGTTCGGTCATTTCGGGAAGGAACTCTTTGAAGTCTTCAAACTGATCGGCGTGGAGCTTACGGAGATCGGCTACAACCAGCCGGCCGGCGTGCGCTATCCTTCCGAGAATCCCTTCGCTTAAGTACGAAAAGGAGCAGTGAAATGCAGGACGATCTTTATATCGGCATCGACCTCGGCACCTCCTCGGTCAAGCTTCTCCTTTTAAACGGGGCGGGGCAGATCCTGAAGAAGGTCTCCCGGGAATACCCGATCAGCTTTCCGAAGGAAGGCTGGGCGGAGCAGGATCCGGACGAGTGGGTCGATAAGACCCTGGACGCGCTGCCGGAGCTGCTTCAGGAAGCGGATCCCGCCAAGGTAAAGGGCATCGGCTGCGGCGGACAGATGCACGGGCTCGTGATCCTGGACGAAGACGACCGGGTGATCCGGCCGGTCATCCTCTGGAACGACGGCCGCACCGCCGAAGAGACGGACTACCTGAACAAAACGATCGGGCGGGACAAGGTTTCCGGATGGACGGGCAATATCGCTTTTGCCGGCTTTACCGCGCCGAAGCTCCTCTGGCTGAAGAAGCATGAGCCGGAGAACTTTATGAGGATCCGGAAGGCGATGCTGCCGAAGGATTACCTCGTCTACCGGCTGTCCGGCGCCTTCGCGACCGACTATTCCGACGCTTCCGGTACGCTGTACCTGGACGTGAAGAACAAATGCTGGTCGAAGGAGATGCTTCAGATCCTGGACCTGAAGGAGGAATACCTGCCTTCGCTTCATGAAAGCTACGAAGCGGTCGGGACCCTGAAGCCGGAGATCGCGGCGCGCTTCTCACTTTCCCCGGACGTCGTCCTCGCGGCCGGCGCGGGCGATAACGCGGCAGCGGCCGTCGGTACCGGCGTGACCGGGCCCGGCGCCTGCAACATCTCCGTCGGGACCTCCGGGACCATCTTCATCACCGGCAGCCATTTTGTCATGGACCCGAACAACGCGCTGCATGCTTTCGCGCATGCGGACGGCAGCTACCACCTGATGGGCGTGACGATGTCGGCCGCGTCCTGCAACAAGTGGTGGAACGAAGAAATCCTGAACACCTTCGACTTTACCGCGGAGCAGGAGAAGATCGGCGAACTCGGCGAGAACCGCGTGTATTTCCTGCCGTACCTGATGGGCGAGCGGTCTCCGCATAACGACGCGGATGCCCGTGCGGCCTTTGTCGGCATGTCGATGGCGACGACCCGCGGCGAGATGACGCAGGCCGTCCTGGAGGGCGTGGCATTCGCGTTCCGCGACAGCCTGGAGATCGCGAAAGCGGAAGGCATCGTACCGGCGGCAAGCCGGATCTGCGGCGGCGGCGCGAAGAGCGCGGTCTGGCGCCGGATCCTCGCGAACGTGCTGGACCTCCCGCTCGAAGCGGTGGAAAACGAAGAAGGCCCCGGCCTCGGCGGCGCGATCCTCAGCATGGTCGCCTGCGGCGCCTATGATAACGTGGATACCGCGGCAAAGGCGATCGTCCGTGTCCGCGAGACGGAAACACCGGATCCGGAGCTCGTCGCGAAGTACAACGCGCGCTATCAGTATTTCAAGAAGCTTTATCCGGCGCTGAAGGCGATCCGGGAGAACCGGGAATAACAGAAAGGAAGACGCTCCATGATCTCCGAAAGATTAAAGAAACTGGGGGAAAAAAGATCCACGATCCGGGAACTGTTTGAATACGGAAAGCTGCTGAAGGCCCAGTACGGCGCGGAAAACGTCTACGATTTCAGCATCGGCAATCCGAGCATTCCCTGTCCCGAAGAGGTCACGGAAGTCTTAACGAAGCTGATCACCGAAGGCGACCCCGTCCAGCTTCATTCCTACACTTCTTCCGCGGGCGACCCTGCCGTGCGCGGGGCGATCGCCGCCTACCTGAATGAAAAATACGGCATCGGGGCGGAAGCGGACGACATTTACATGAGCTGCGGCGCGGCGGCGTCACTGACGATCTCGCTCGCCGCAGTCACTTCGCCGGGAGACGAGGTCATCATCTTTACCCCGTATTTCCCGGAATACAAGGTCTTTACGGAGCAGACGGGATCGAAATGTGTTTTCGTCCCGCTGCTCCCGCCGGCTTTCCAGCCGGACTTTGCGGCGCTTTCCGAAGCGATCGGTGAAAAGACCTCGGCGCTGATCATCAATTCCCCGCACAACCCGACGGGCAGCATCCTGTCGGCGGAGAGCCTTGAGAAGCTCGGCAGCCTGCTCCGTGAAAAGGAAGCGGCATATGGGCGGCCGATCTACCTGATCTCCGATGAGCCCTACCGGGAACTGAACTACACGGATACGCCGACGCCCTTCGTATTCCCGTATTACGCGGATACGATCGTCTGCTATTCCTATTCGAAATCCCTTTCGCTGCCGGGCGAGCGGATCGGCTACATTCTTGTGAATCCTGCTTCGAAGGACCGCAAAGCGCTCTATGCGGCGATCCAGGGCGCGGGCAGGAGCCTGGGCTTCGTCTGCGCGCCGAGCCTGCTGCAGAAAGCGGTCGGACAGCTGCAGGGAAGGCTTTCGGATATCTCGGTCTACGACCGGAACCGGAAGCTCATCTTCGACGGACTCACGAAGATCGGTTACGAAGCAGCACAGCCGGACGGCGCTTTCTATCTTTTCCTGAAAGTGCCCGGCGGAGACGCAATACGTTTTTCTGAGCTTGCGAAGAAGTACCGGCTGCTCGTCGTTCCTTCCGACGACTTCGGTGCGCCGGGCTACGTCCGGATCTCCTACTGCGTGGAGACGGAGATGATCAGGCGCGCGCTGCCGGCGTTTGAAGCGCTTTACCGGGAGATCTTAAGTAACGGCTGAAACAGCCGGGAGGTTAGAAGTTGAGGAGAAGAAGCTATCTCTGCGAAGTGATCCAGGTCCTGCTCTCGGCGGCGGTGATCGTGCTGACGGTCGTGCTCTTTTTCCGGGCGGACCAGCTGTCCGTCCTGTTCCCGGTCGTTTTCGGCCTGGCCGCGGTCCTTTCGCTCTTTTACGCTTTTGAAGGCGTTCTTTACAACCGCGACCGTGTGGTGAAAAAAGGCCGGCTTGCGGCTTTCATCCTCATCGGGCTCGTGCTGGCGTTCATTACCGTGATCGCTGCCAGGACCGTGCTCTGACCGGCGGAGGGGACCGTACCATGGAAGATGAGAAACTGGTCGAAGGCGTCGTGCTCTGCGGCGCCAATTCCTACGAAGAGAAGTATTACCTGAATGAACAGTTCAGCCGGCTGCCGGAGCAGGTCAAGGCGGAACTGAAGATCATGTGCGTGCTGTTCACCGAAGAAGTGGGCGGCATCCTGACCCTGGAATTCCTGCCGGACGGGACGCTCGTGTTCCGCACCCGGACGGATGAACGCGATTTCTATTACGACGAGATCGAAGCAGGGCTGAAGATCCGGGAGCTGCAGCGGGAAAAAGAAGAACTTCTGCAGTCACTGGAACTGTATTATAAAGCGGTATTTCTGAACGAATGATGCTTTCGGCGATCGAACTTCCCGGTCTTACGATCGGGACGCCGCTGGCTTTAGGACCCATGGCCGGCGTCACAGACCTTCCTTTCCGCAGACTCGCACGCGAGATGGGCTGCGGTCTTTTTTATACGGAAATGGTGAGCGCGAAGGCGCTCTATTATAAAAACCGGAACACGCAGCTCCTCATGCGGACGGAAGCGGACGAGCATCCCGTCGGGCTGCAGCTGTTCGGCTCAGACCCGGAGATCCTGGCGGAAATGGCGGCAGAGTACGGGGAGGCTTTTGATTTCGTCGACCTCAACATGGGCTGCCCGGTGCCGAAGATCGTAAAGAACGGCGAAGGAAGCGCGCTATTAAACGAACCGGAACTGGCGGGCAGGATCCTCAGCGCGATGGTGAAAAAGAGCAGAAGACCGGTGACGCTGAAACTGCGGAGCGGTTTTCATGCCGGGGAGACGCAGGGACTCAGGATCGCCGAGATCGCCGAAGACGCCGGCGTTTCGATGATCGCGCTGCACGCCAGGACCCGGGACCAGTATTACGCCGGTTCGGCAGACTGGTCCGTGATCCGGAAGGTCAAAGAACGCGTGAAGATCCCGGTCATCGGGAACGGCGATATCAAAACGGCGGAAGACGCGCGGCGGATGATCGAAGAGACCGGCTGCGACGGCATCATGGTCGCGCGGGCGGCGGAAGGAAACCCCTGGATCTTCCGGGAGATCCGCGCGGCGCTTCAGGGG
>CADBQM010000271.1 GCA_902796795.1 uncultured Eubacteriales bacterium | reverse complement strand
GAATCATTCGGGACGTCAAATAACGCATATGTTCCGGCAGTCGGTGCGGAAAGCCCCGTCACGAGCCGGATCAGCGTCGTCTTGCCGGCGCCGTTTTCGCCGACGAAGCCGTAGATGTCGCCCTTCTCGATGTGCATGGAGACCTGGTTCACGGCCAGGTGGCCCTTATAGGCCTTGGAAAGTCCGTTCGTCGTAAGAACATTCATTTTCCGTTTCCTCCGTGTCCGTTTCTATATATCGGACAAAAACAGTATAACTGATTTGCCGCAAATAGGAAACCGCAAAAACAGCGGAATACACGGAGATATTCCTTTTTTCAAAAAAACGGTTGACGATTCCCGTAATAAAAGGTATATTTTATTTCCCTGCGCCCGCAGGACGAGGTCGTAAAGCAGAAGGAGGTGAAGGAAATGGCAGAAGAAACGAAATGCTTCCCGGACGAAGAAGCGCATCTGAAGATGATCGAAACGATCCTCGGAGATGAACTGAAAAAAGCCGAAGACGCGGTGGACCGCGCGGAAGCACAGTATCAGGACGCCCAGAAGGAACGGCAGGATACCTACTATGACATGGACACCCGCGAACGTCTTGCCGTGGATAAAGCCATGCACAGCATGGACGCGAACATCACGCTGCTCGACAAGAAGCGCCAGCATATCGAAAAACTGAAAGCCTCTCCCTTCTTTGCGCGGATCGACTTCGCGGAAGACAGGGTCTTCCCCGCCGTTCCCTGGTACCTGGGACGCTTCGGCCTCGAGCACGATGAGAAGCTGCTCATCCTGGACTGGCGGGCGCCGCTGTCCAGCATGTTCTACGATTACGACGTCGGACCGGCGGGCTATAACGCGCCGGACGGCCGGATCGAAGGGGAGCTGACCCTGAAGCGGCAGTTCCGGATCAGCGGCGGGAAGCTCGATTACGTGGTAGACAATGCACAGACCGTCTCCGACGGCGTCCTCCAGGAGGAGCTCTCCCGGACCTCGGACGAGCGGATGAAGACGATCATCGCCACCATCCAGAAGGAGCAGAATACCGTCATCCGGAACGAGAAGGCCGAAACGATGATCATCCAGGGCGCCGCGGGGTCCGGCAAGACCTCCGTCAGCCTCCACCGGATCGCCTTCCTGCTCTACCGCTTCCGGGACACGGTCAAGGCAAACGACGTCATGATCCTGTCTCCGAGCAAGGTCTTTTCGGACTTTATCTCGGACGTCATCCCGGAGCTCGGCGAAGAGCCGGTCCGCGAGACGGACTTCTACGAGATCGCCATGGACCTTCTGGACGACGTGATCGACTTTCAGGATCCTTCGGACATGCTGGACGAAACGGACCGCCGGGCGCTCACCCGTGCCCGCTTCCGCGCCTCCGCGGAGTTCCTGAAACTTCTGGAAGCCTACGCCGAAGTGCTGCCGGACCGCATCCTGAAAGAGAAGGACTTTGTCTACGACGGCACGGTGCTGGAAAGCGAATGGATCCGGGAACAGTTCCTGTTCTACCGCTACGACCCCATCCTCGAACGCATCCCCGTGATCGCGGAGGAGATGCTGGAGGAACTGCTGGTCCGCCGCGGCGCCCGTTCCGAACTGCCGAAGAAGGGCTTCCTTGCGAACTGGCTGAGGAGCCAGCTGATCTTCAAGCAGCCCTTCGCGGTCTATCAGGACTTCTTCCGCTATATCGGCCGCGAAGACCTGATGAACTGCAGCAAGAAGTGCCTGGAATGGGCGGACGTCTACCCCTTCCTCTATCTGTACCACCGTTATCACGGCCTGCCCCGCGACCGGCGGATCAAGCACCTCGTCGTGGACGAAATGCAGGATTACACGCCGGTCCAGTATGAGGTGCTGAATATCCTCTATCCCTGTGAAAAGACCATTCTCGGCGACTTTTCGCAGCGTGTGGACCCGGTCCTGACGGCAGGGCTCATGGCGCTTAAAGAGCGCTATCCGAAAGCCCTCTTCGTCCGGCTGAACAAGAGCTACCGTTCGACGGAAGAGATCATGCGCTTCGCAGCGAAGCTCTGTCCGGAAGCTGAAACGGAAGTCATCGACCGCCACGGGGAGGCGCCGGAAGTCCTCGGTTTCTCCACCGAAGAGGCGGAGCTTTCCTATCTGCGCTCCCGGATGGACGCGTTCAGAAAAAGCACCCGCGCTTCCCTCGGGATCATACTCCGTTCCCAGAAGGCCGCAGATGCTTTTTATGAAAAACTGGGTGAAAATGCGGCGGACGTCACGCTTTTAAACAGCGGCAGCCGGAAATTCCGGCCCGGGATCACCGTGACCTCCGTCCGGATGTCCAAGGGCCTGGAGTTCGACGAAGTCCTCGTTCCCGGCGTCACCGAAGGACAGTACGGAAACGAGAGCGGCCGGATGCTGCTCTACGTAGCCTGCACCCGCGCGATGCACCGCCTGACCCTGACCTGTACCGGGGAAACGCCGGAATTTTAAAGCTTTACCGTACAGGTCTCCTTCTTTTCAGCGGCGTCGCGATGAAATTCCGGACCCAGTCCCCTTCCATCGTCGGGAATTCCGTCATACCGGACCCCATGGTCAGCACGTGGCGGATCGTCAGCTCATCAAAATACGGCGACGGATCCGCAGGCACGAATTCCGGGAAGACAGTTATACCCGTGAATGCCATCATTTAGCAAGTGCGAATCGGCTGATAAAACTCCGCTTGACTTCAGCGCCCTGCTTCAGTACAGTGAAATCATCCTGTAACGCAAGGAGGCGCCATGAAAAGGACCGTAGACTACGCCGCACTGCGCGGCTTCAATTACACCCAGCCGGATGCCTGGAACGACCGGGCGTTCTGGTCAGACTATAAGCACGACGTCGTCGAGCGCGACATGGGCTACGCAAAGAAGCTTCAGCTGAACTGCGCCCGCATCTTCCTGCCCTTCCCGGTCTACCGGGAGGACCCGGACCGCTTCCTTGAAAACGTCAGGGACTTCGTCCGGACCGCCTGGAAGTACGGCATCGCGACCAATCCCATCATCTTCCATATTCCGTACTTCTTCCCGATGGAGGAAGAATTCGTAAAAGCGGAAGGCGAAACGCTCCGCCCGCTCTCAAAGACCATCCGGACCCCGGAAAGCTGGAAGATCGGCGAGGAATACTTTGACCGGCTGTACGATGCGATCGGCAATGAGCCGGGCCTGCTCTTCTGGGACATCTCCAACGAACGGGGCTACACCGACAATTTTGCCACCTGGTACGATGAAGAGCCGAAATACATCCAGGACTTCCGTCCCGGCGTCCCGGACATGAAGGAGCTTCGGGAAAAGCAGGAAAAGACCTGGGAATTCGTCCGTCATTTCTGCCGCTACGTGAAGGCAAAGGACCCGGACCACGACATCGGCATCGGCAACATCTTCATCTGGGAGACCGAGGCAAGCAAAACGGCGGAGCTGGTGGACGTCATCGTCTTCCACGACTATTCGTCCACGCGCGCCAGGCTCCGGGAAGTACTGGAGATGGCGATCGCCCTCGGAAAGAAGTACAATAAGCCCGTGCTCGACAACGAAATGTGCTGCCTCGCCCGGGCCAATCCCTACGATATGTCCATCCAGCTGCACGAAGAGTACGGCGTCGGCTGGTTCCTGTTCGAGCTGATGATCGGCGAGGACGGCTGGAACCGGGTGCACGGCATCTTCTATCCGGACGGGACCGTCCGCGATCCTTCGATCCCCGCCGCGGTCCTGGGCTTCTATAGGAACCGGGGTGCGGCGGCGCTCCGTTCCGACGTCGACCAGGAAGACTACGTCAGCCGCGCGGTCTTCTACGCGGACAGGGCGATCCGCGCGACGCGCCGTCATGTAAAGCCCGATCACTCGGACGATGCCCGGATCCTCCTGGAAGCCTGCGAATTCGCGGCGAACCTCCTGGAGGCCGGGGAACTCGTCCCCATGGCTTACCCGCCGACCGCAAAGATCGAAGCCTACCGGCGGATGGCGGCGCCCGACTGCGACGAGATCCGCGACTACCTGACCGAGCTCATTGAAACACTGAAAAAGGCCACGCACCACAGCTGAAAGACGGCATGAAAAAGACCGCCGGCCCTGCATCGCAGTACCGGCGGTCTTTTTGTTTGATCACCTTCGGAAAGCCTTCCGCTCTCTGCTGCTCAAAGCTTCACGCGGAAAGTCCCGGTAAGGGTGTCCCGGAGCTTCCGGATATCCAGGTCATGCGGGAGCACGCCCTCCTTTATCGAGAGGCCTGCCGCCGCGCCGGCCGCCAGGCCAAGCTCCATCATATTGCCCATGCTCTTCCCCGCAGAATGCCCGAGGAAGGTCGCGGAGCCGCAGCGTCCCGCAATGAGCAGGTTGTCGACCGCCGCGGGCAGCAGGGAACGGTAGGGATAGGCAAAGCCTGAATCCATCTTCCCGATGAACAGCTGGTTGGCGTCGATCGCGCCGTATTTCCTGGCGACCGTATCCTCAAATTGCTGCGATTTCTGGGAATCCGCGAAGGTCAGGACGTAAGTCCCTTCGATTCTCCTGGTATCGCGTACGCCAAGGATACCGCCGACGCGGTCCAGCGCACAGTGTTCGCAGCCCGGGACCTCATTCTCCCGGAGGATCGCCGCGAGATCCGCCGCGACCCTGACGCCGTTTCTCCTGGCGTCGGTGAGATCTGCCGCATCAAGCCCGTTTGACGTCAGCTTCTGATGCACCCAGGCGCCGTTATTGACGCCCACGATCCCCGCCGCGGTCCCGCGGTTGAACGCGTACCAGGCCGCGACGTGACGGCCTTTTTCGTCCTCTTTTCTCAGGATCTCCTTAAAAGCCGGGACGTTTTTATTC
>CADBQM010000270.1 GCA_902796795.1 uncultured Eubacteriales bacterium | reverse complement strand
ATTAGAACTGGAAGTCGTGGCAGAGAACAAGACTGCTATAGCTCTGTACGAGAGCGTGGGTTTTGAGGAATATGGCAGAAATCCCAAAGGCTTCCGCTCCCGCTTTACCGGCTGGCAGGAGGTCGTGCTCATGCGGTTAGATATGGAAAGGCAAAAACAATGAAGACGATATCGGACAGACGGTCTCCATAAAGTCTGTTTCCCACGTGAAAACGGCGGAAACGATCATAGAGCGCTTAAGTGATGCAAATATCAAAGGGTCTGTCCTGGATCTGGCTGAAGAAAAAGAGACCACAAGACTGCTTGTCCGGGTGATCGACGTCTTCTCCTATGGCTTTATTATTCTGGTCTCTCTGATTGCGGTCGCTAACGTCTTTAACACGATATCGACCAATATCCTGCTTCGCCGGCGCGAATTTGCCATCTATAAGTCCATCGGATTATCGGAAAAAGGCTTCAGGAAGATGACGAACGAGGAATGCCTGATCTACGGGCTCCACGGACTTGTCTTTGGACTGTCTTTGGGGATCCTGGCAGCATACGCGGTCTTCCGGGTCACCAACAGGGCTTATGAGATCTCTTTCTTTGTACCGCTTACGAGCATTCTGATCGACGCGCTGAAAAACGAGATCCAGTGATATTACACCCTGCGTTGCGCCGTTGTTAATCTGCGTTGCTTGCGTTAGCAGGCCCGCGGACCCTATCATGACTGCGAAAGGAGGCTGTTGCCATGTTAAATGAAAACATCAGAACGATCAGAAAAGCAAAGGGCCTTTCCCAGGAAGAACTCGCAGTCAAGCTGAATGTGGTGCGGCAGACGATCTCCAAATGGGAGCAGGGCCTGTCTGTCCCGGATTCCGAGCTGCTGCTTGCGTTATCCGAAGCGCTGGAAACGCCGGTCAGTACGCTGCTCGGGGAGACCGTTGCAGAACCGGAAGCGGATGATCTGAAAGCGATATCCCAAAAGCTGGAGGTGATCAACCTTCAGCTTTCAAAAAGGCAGCGCTCAAGGAGAAAGACCGTGCACTGGCTTTTCATCTCGATCGCCATATTGATCGTACTCATCGCGGCGGTATTGTTATTCCTGAACAGTCCGTACCTGGGATGGAATTATAACGATCCTGAAACGGCGGTCCTTGGGACTTTTTTCCATTCCTTTGAATGGTTATTCGTCCGGACCGCACCATTCGTCTTCGTTGGGGCAATTGTCGGAATCGTGCTGACGCGGCGAAAGGAAAGATGATAAACATAGTTTAAGTGCGAATAGAGGAGCCTGATATGAGCACCAGAAAAGAAATCATCAGCAGCTTTTATGGCGGGTATGACGAAGACGGGCGGACGGAAAGATCGCGGCACGGCCAGCTGGAATTCTGTACGACGATGACCTACATCCATCGCTATGCCGTCGGGAATTCAAAGATCCTTGAGATCGGCGCCGGGACCGGACGGTATTCGATCGCCCTTGCACGGGAAGGCCTGGACGTGACGGCGGTCGAACTGGTCGAAAGCAACCTCGCCGTTCTCAGAGAAAAAAGCAAGGGAATGAAAAACCTTCGATCATTCCAGGGAGACGCGGCGGATCTCAGCCGGTTTCCGGACAATACTTTTGACGTAACATTATCCCTCGGTCCGATGTATCACCTGTATGAACCGGATGAAGTGGACCGCGCGATCGATGAGGCGATCCGCGTCACGAAGCCCGGCGGCGTGATCCTGTTTGCGTTCATCTCCGTGTTTGCTATAATGTATGCAAACTATTTCTACGGAAACTGGTCGGGCGGTCAGGCAGAGAATTTTACAGATGATTATCAGGTGAGGCATTTTAAAGAGCAGGTCTTTACGGGCTACGATGTTGCGGAGTTTGAGGCCTTATTCCGAGGGAAGCCGGTCGAATGGATCACGACGGCAGGCGTGGACGGACTCCTGGAGCCCATCGAAAAGCGTCCCGACTTTTCCATGACGGATGAGGAGTTCAAAGCGCTTGCCGAATGGTATCTGGCTTTTTCCGAAAAGCGGGAATTATTGGGGGCCACCAATCATCTTCTTTATATCTGCCGCAGGCAGCAGGACCGGGATCGTGAGAAAAGCCATGAGATATGACAATGCATATTTTATAACCGGGACCGCCTATGCGGGCAAATCAACGATGGTAAAACTTCTTGCAGAGAAATACGGCGGTATCCTCTGTGAAGAAAACTATCATGACCGGCTGCTGCCGGAGCTTGATAAGGCGGAGTTCCCATTTCTGACGTACACGCGTGACCTGGAGGACTGGCACGACTTTATCCGGCGGACGCCGGAGGAATACAAGGCGTGGATCGACGGCGTGGCGAAAGAGTGCGAGATCCTGGAACTCAGGATACTCGATGAACTGACGGCGCAGGGCCGGCCGGTCTTTGTCGATACCAACATTTCGGTCGATACGCTGAAAAAGATCACGCCGCCCGGTCATGTACTGATCATGCTGGCGGATCCTCAGATCTCCGTACGGCGGTTCTTTGAACGGCCGGACCGTGAAAAACAGTTTCTGTATCGGCTGATCATGGAGGAGCCCGATCCTGAAAAGGCAATGAAGAACTATCGAAGCGGGCTCATGCTGATCAACTCGCAGGAGAATTATGACCACTATCTGCACGCAGGCTTCCACGTGATCTTCAGGGATGAAAACCGAAGCGTGGAGCAGACAATGAAAATGGCGGAAGAAGCATTCGGGCTGGCTGAATCAAAACGGAAATAAGCAAGGACGACTGTGGTGAGATAAAGAGAATAGGACGAAAATGACGATCAGAAGATTCATACCGGAAGACGCGGAAGAAGTATCCGCCCTGATCACCAGGACGCTCCGGGAAGTCAATATCAAAGATTATACAGCGGAATACCTTGAGAATATCGTTCAGAGGAACCGGCCGGAAGACGTACTGGAGCGCGCCCGGTGGACACATTTTTATGTGGTCTGTGAAGCGGACAGGATCACCGGCTGCGGAGCGATCGGCCCTTATTGGGAGCGCGAGGACGAAAGCAGCCTGTTTACGATCTTTGTCCATCCGGAGTACCTGGGAAAAGGGATCGGCCGGACGATCAT
>CADBQM010000269.1 GCA_902796795.1 uncultured Eubacteriales bacterium | reverse complement strand
GCTTGAAACGGACCTGTTCACGGTCATGCGCGCGGTCACGGAGGAGCGGCTTTCGGAAGTCGACGTCCGTTTTTCCGACAGGTACGCAGCCTGTGTGGTCATGGCGTCGAAGGGCTATCCGCTCGCCTATGAAAAGGGCTTTGAGCTCACGATCCCGGCAGAGGAACTGCCGGACGTCTATATCGCGGGCGCGAAGGTGGAGCAGGGCCGGCTCGTGACGAGCGGCGGCCGCGTGCTCGGCGTGACGAAGACCGCCGGCAGCCTGAAGGAAGCGCTTCAGCTTGCCTACGACGCGGTCGGCCGGATCTCCTTTGAGAACGCCTATTACAGAAAAGACATCGGGAAAAGGGCCCTCGAAGCCTGAAAAGAGAAACGGCCGCGAGAGAGCGGCCGCCGAGGTGGATATGGTATATCGGATCTATGTAGAGAAAAAAGAAGGACTGCGCCACGAGGCGGACAGTCTATATAAGGAGCTGCATTCGCTGATCGGAATCAAAGCGCTCACCGGGCTCCGGCTTTTAAACCGTTACGACGCGGAGGACCTTCCCGCGGAGGATTTCCTCCGCGCGCGCGGCACGGTCTTTTCGGAGCCGCAGACGGACCTTACCTATGACAGCCTGCCCAAGACCGGGGAGGACGTCCGTGTGCTCGCGGTCGAGTACCTGCCCGGTCAGTTCGACCAGCGCGCGGATTCCGCCGCGCAGTGCATCCAGCTGCTGACCCAGGGCAGCCGCCCGCTCGTCCGTTCCGCGAAGATCTACCTGCTGTACGGTGCGCTTTCGGAGGAAGACCTGAAGGAGATCCGGAAATATGTGATCAACCCGGTCGAAGCAAGGGAAGCCTCCCTGGAACTGCCGGAGACCCTGAAGACCCAGTACGAGATCCCGGAGACGGTGCCGGTGCTCAGCGGTTTTACGGCGCTTCCTGAGGAAGCGCTGGCCTCCGTCGTTTCCGAATACGGGCTCGCGATGGACGCGGACGACGTCCGTTTCTGCCGCGATTATTTCCTCAGCGAAAAGCGGGATCCGACGCTGACCGAGCTCAGGGTGATCGATACCTACTGGTCGGACCACTGCCGCCATACGACGTTCCTGACGACCGTGGACCAGGTACGCTTTGACGATCCGAAGCTCGAAGCCGCGTACGCACGCTACCTTACGGTGCGCGAAAAGCTCGGCCGCACAAAGCCCGTGAACCTGATGGACGTGGGCACGATCGCGGCGAAATACCTGAAGGCGGAAGGCCTGCTCGACAAACTGGACGAGTCTGAAGAGATCAACGCGTGCACCGTGAAGATCACGGTGACGATGGACGGAAAGGAAGAGCCCTGGCTCCTCCTGTTTAAAAACGAAACGCACAACCACCCGACGGAGATCGAGCCCTTCGGCGGCGCCGCAACCTGTATCGGCGGCGCGATCCGCGATCCGCTTTCCGGCCGCTCCTACGTTTACGGCGCGATGCGGCTCACCGGCGCGGCGGACCCCACGGTCCCCGTATCGGAGACGATCCCCGGAAAGCTGCCGCAGCGCAAGATCGTGCAGACCGCGGCGGCGGGCTATTCTTCCTACGGCAACCAGATCGGCCTCGCGACCGGCATCGTGGACGAACTCTACCATCCGGGCTACGCGGCCAAGCACCTGGAGCTCGGCGCGGTGATCGCCGCGGCGCCGCAGGAAAACGTACGGCGTGAGACGCCGCTTCCGGGCGACGTCGTGATCCTGCTCGGCGGCCGTACGGGACGCGACGGGATCGGCGGCGCGACCGGTTCCTCCAAGGCCCACACGACGCAGTCGGTGGAGACCTGCGGGGCGGAGGTCCAGAAGGGCAACGCGCCGGAAGAAAGGAAGCTGCAGCGCATTTTCCGGAACGCGGAAGCCTGCCGCATGATCAAACGCTGCAACGACTTCGGCGCGGGCGGCGTCTCCGTCGCGGTCGGGGAACTGGCGGACGGACTGATGATCGACCTGAATAAGGTCCCCAGGAAATATGAAGGCCTCGACGGCACCGAGCTTGCGATCAGCGAATCGCAGGAGCGCATGGCGGTCGTCGTGGAAGAAAAAGACGCGGCGCGCTTCGCGGCGCTGTCGGAGGAAGAAAACCTTGAAGCGACGGTGATCGCGCGTGTTACCGAAGAAAAGCGGATGCGCATGGTCTGGAACGGCGTGACGATCGTCGACCTTTCCAGAGAATTCCTGAATTCGAACGGCGCGGAAAAGCATACGGAGATCGTCTGCCCGCTGCCGGCATCCTATGAAAAGCAGGGGAGCGGGGCTTTCCGGGAGGATTATCTTTCGGTCCTTTCCGACCTCAACGTCTGCAGCAAGCGCGGCCTTTCGGAACGCTTCGATTCGACGATCGGCGCGGGCAGCGTCCTGATGCCCTTCGGCGGGAAATACCAGCGGACGCCGGTCCAGGCGATGGTCCAGAAGATCTCTTCGGAAGAAAAGCATACGGACGACTGTTCCTTCATGAGCTTCGGCGCGAACCCGGTGATCGCGGAGAAAGACCCCTACGCGGGCGCGTACCTTGCGGTCACGGAGAGCCTCGCGAAGCTGGTCGCCTCCGGCGCGGACTTTTCGGACGTTTACTTAAGCTTCCAGGAATTCTTTAAAAAACCGGGCAGGGTACCGGAACGCTGGGGCGAGCCTTTTGCGGCGCTCCTCGGCGCGCTTTCGGCCCAGCTCGATTACGGCGTCGCGGCGATCGGCGGCAAGGACAGCATGAGCGGCAGCTTTGAGAACATTGACGTACCGCCCACCTTCGTCTCCTTCGCGGTAACGAACGGAAAGACCGCGGACGTCGTCACGAATGAGCTTAAAAAGGCGGGCAATGAACTCTTCCTGTTCCGGCCTCTTAATAAAGACGGACTGCCGGACGCGGCCGCGGAAAAGGCGCTTTTCGGGCGTGTCACGGCCCTGATGCGCGCAGGGAAGATCCTTTCCTGTTATACGCCGGGCTTCGGCGGTATCGCGGAAGCCGCCTATAAGATGGCGGCCGGCAGCGGCTTCGGCCTTTCCTTCTCTCTTAACTTCCCGGAGGAAGCCCTGTTCTCCTATGCCTACGGCGCGTTCCTCGCGGAAGCAAAGCCGGAGGACGCGGATACCTTCCTTGAGGCAGGCGCCGTCCGCATCGCGAAGGTCACGGAAGACGCGGCCTTTGTCCGCGGGGAAGAGCGGATCCCGTCTGCGGCGCTGAACGCCGCCTATGAAGACCGGCTGGAGGGCGTCTACCCGACGCTTGAAACGAAGGAAGCTTCTAAGGTCGAGGCCTTTTCCTTCCCGGCAGCGGAAAAACAGCACGCGCCGGTCCTTCTCAATACCGCGCCGAAGGTCCTGATCCCGGTCTTCCCCGGGACGAACTGCGAGATCGACTCCGCCCGGGCTTTCCGGGATGCCGGCGCCGATCCTGAGATCTTTGTGATCAACAACCTGACGCAGGAAGGGATCAAGAACAGCGTGACCCGTTTCGCGTCGCTGCTCCGGGAGAGCCAGATGCTCTTCCTGCCCGGCGGCTTTTCGGGCGGCGACGAGCCGGACGGCTCGGGCAAGTTCATCTGCGCTTTCCTGCGGAACGCGGAGATCGGCGAGGAGGTCCGCAGCCTGCTTGACGTCCGCGGCGGACTCATCGCAGGTATCTGCAACGGCTTCCAGGCGCTCGTGAAACTCGGCCTCGTACCTTACGGCCGCATCGTTGATGCGGACCGGAACGCGCCGACGCTGACCTTCAACACGATCGGGCGTCACCAGTCGAAACTCGTCCGGACGCGCATCGCGTCCAACCGT
>CADBQM010000268.1 GCA_902796795.1 uncultured Eubacteriales bacterium | reverse complement strand
TTTGCTTTGCTCCTTGTGCTTGCCCTGGCGCTCTCCATGATCGCCTGCGGAAAGAAGGAGGAACCCTCGACCGAGCCGGCGTCCACGCAGGCGGAAAAGGCGACGGAAAAGGAAACGGAAAAAGAAACCGAGAAAGAGACCGAGACCGAAGAACCTTCGACGGAAGAACCGGTCAAAGTCATGACCCACGAGGAATTCATGGCCGCGGCAGTGGATGAAGAAGTCATCGTCGAGACCTACGTCCAGGCAAAACAGTCCTGGTGGGAAGATAAGGCGACGGTCTACACCCAGGCACCGGACGGCGCTTACTTCCTTTATCAGATGGCCTGCAGCGAGGAAGAATACGCAAAGCTGACCACCGGCACGAAGATCCGTGTCAAGGGCATCAAGGCCGAGTGGGCCGGCGAAGTCGAGATCACGGAAGCGACCTTTGAGATCCTCGGCGGCGATGTCTACCAGCCGACGCCTTTCTATGCGGCAGATTACCTCGCGGATCCGAATAAGTACGATTCGCTCATCGAGCATCAGAACGAAGCCGCGTATTTCAGCCGGATGGTGGTCTCTGCGAAGAACGAAGAAGGCGCGGGCTTCCTGTACGGCTGGGACGGCTCCGGTGAACGTGGGGACGACCTTTACTTCGACGTGACGCCCGAAAACGGCGGCAATGTGATCACGATGACCGTAGAATCTTATCTCTGCGGCGAGGATACGGACGTCTATAAGGCCGTCGAAGCGCTGAAGCCCGGCGACATCATCGACATTCGTGCATATCTTTACTGGTACGAAGGCGCGAACCCGCATGTGACGGAAGTCAGCGCACCCGGCACCGTGAACGCAAAGGAATTCGCGGAAGCGGCCGTGGACACCCGGGTGTCCGTGGATACGTTTATCCAGGCCAAGCAGTCCTGGTGGGACGGCAAGGGAACGTTTTATACCCAGGCCGGTCCGCTCCTCACGGACGGCGCTTACTTCCTCTATGAGATGGAGTGCAGCGAAGAAGAATACAACAAGCTGGAGATCGGTACCCCGGTCCGCGTCACCGGCTACGTCGCGGAATGGTCCGGCGAACGGGAGATCATCGAAGCGACTTACGAGATCCTGGACCGTGAACCGCAGGTCTTTGACGCCGGCGACGTGACCAACGCCTTCGGCACCCATGCGCTGAACGAGAACCTTCAGAAGGTCATGAACTATTTCGTCAGCATGAAGGGCGTCACAGTCGAAGCTTCCGACGACGCGGGCAGCGCGTTCCTGTACAAGTGGGACGGCAGCGGTGAACAGGGCGACGACCTCTACTTCAAGGTGTCGAAGGACGGCGAGACCGTCCAGATGACCGTGGAGTCCTACCTCTGCGGCCAGGATACCGACGTTTACAAGGCCGTCGAAAGCCTGAAGGTCGGCGACGTGATCGATCTGGAGTGCTTCATGTACTGGTACGAGGGACCGAACCCGCACGTCACGAAGGTGACCGTAAAGTAATTGATACGTGAAGATACGGGGCGCGTCCCCGGATAAAAAAACTGCCGCAGGGTTCTCCTGCGGCAGTTTTTATTTGTCCGCCGGGGCGGCCCGGAAGGATCCGGCGCCCTTTATGCGGTAACGATCTCGGAATCCGCGGCGTTCTTGCGGACGGACTCGACGCCCTTCTTGCAGTTCGCCATCGTGGTGTAGCCTTCCGAAACGGCGATGATCTGGCCGTTCGTCGCTTTCAGGCGGAAGCGGAACTCACCGGACTTGTCGGTGTAGATCTCGAACTTCGGGCACTTTTCCTGCGCGAAGCCTTCTACGGTCTGGTCTTCCAGATTGGCGGCCGGAGCGTTCTTTCTGACGCTCTCGATGCCGTTCCGGCAGGACTTTTCGCTGGTGTAGACTTCGGAGGTCGCCACGACCTGGCCGTTCGTCGCTTTCAGGTCAAATTTGATACCGGTCTTTGTTTCTTTGATCAGAAATTTACCCATTTTGTACTCCTTTCCGGCGCTTGCCGGCACTGTTTTTCTTCTATATTTGTATTGTAGACAGGCACAAAAAGGAAGTCAAGGCTTTCGTATCGTACAGGGTGCCTAAAATAAAACGGGATATTTGTGCAAATCGCCCTACGATTTTCAAAAAAGGCCATTTTGATGAATTTTTTCTTGAATTTAACGGGGCAGAGTGCTATAATCTTGACTATTCTTTTAGCCAAGGGTTTTTTATGCCCAGTTAAAAGGGGGAAAATTAAGAGGAGGAATGAAAAATGAAGAAGTTTTCCAAAATTGCAGCTCTTCTTCTTGCTGTGATCATGGTTCTTTCTTCTATGGCTGCCTGCGGCAAGGGCGAGACTGCTTCTACCGAACCCAGCATCGAAGTTGAGACCCAGACAGAAAAAGAGACTGAAAAGGAAACGGAGAAAGAATCCGAGACTGAACCTGAAGAAGTCGTCTACGAACGTCATGACGATGAGGAAGTCTACGAAGCGAACATGGAAGGCTACGATGCCGACATCGCTGCCGCTAAGGCAAACGAAGACATCGACGCCAAGTTCGTGAAGATGGCAGAAGCAGAAGCCAAGCTGCTGGATACCGCTGTTATGGCTCCGTATCTGACGCAAGGCGGCGCTTTCACCATCAGCCGTATCGCTCCGCATACTGTTCCTTATGTCCAGTGGGGTAATGATGGCGACCGTTTCTACGGCCTTGTCATCAGCGACGAGTTCATCACCAAGGAAGAGCGCGCCGAGCTCCTTGAGCTCTGGCAGGCAGCCCTGAACGGCGAAGGCGAATACGATCCCGCTGCTTACTTTGAAGAGAAAGGCCATAAAATCAACAACGAGTATGCCCTGACCTTCTCCACCGGCCCGGTCACCCTTGACTGGCTGAATACCTCTTCTCAGTCCGATACTGAGATCCTTGTCAACACCGTTGACGGTCTGTACGAGTACAACAACCTCGGCCAGCAGGTTCCCGCGATCGCGGAATCTCATGATGTTTCCGATGATGGTCTGGTCTATACCTTCCATCTTCGTGACGACGTGAAGTGGTACACCGCTGAAGGTACCGAGTATGCGGGCCTGACCGCTGCCGACTTCGTCGCCGGTATCCATCACGTGCTGGATATCAACGACGACCTTGCTTACCTGCTTGGCGCTGAAGGCGCTCATATCGTTAATGCCGACGAATATAACGGCGGCGTTATCGACGATTTCGAACAGGTCGGCGTCAAGGCAGTCGACGACTACACCCTGGAGTTCACGCTCACGCAGCCGACCTCCTATTTCATGACCATGCTTTCCTACAGCATCTTCCAGCCCATCTGTGAGTCCTTCTATCTGTCTCACGGCGGCGTCTGGGGACGTGAAGCCTGTGCGGAAGCCATGAGCACCGATGCTTACCAGTTCGGTCTTAAGACCGACGTTGCGACCCAGGTCTACTGCGGCGCCTACCTGCTGAAGAAGTATGTTGACGGTTCCGAGATCCTGATCGAAAAGAACCCCAACTACTACAACCCCGACAAGGTCAAGATCGACCGCGTCCGCTGGATCTATGACATGGGCGAGAACATCCCGCAGCTGTACAAGGACGTCTGCGACGGCGTTTATCCCGGCATGAGCCTTTCTACCGCAAACGGTTCTCTGGAACTTGCGAAGAAGGACGGCAACTATGACAAGTACGGTTATGTTTCCGATACTTCCTCGACCACTTACTTCGGCGGCCTGAACCTGAACCGCGGTACCTTCGAGCTGGAGAGCGGCGCTTGCAAATCCCCGAAGACCGAGCAGGAAAAGATCGACACCGACGTTGCGCTTCAGAACAAGAACTTCCGTAAGGCGCTCCTGCATGCATGGAACCGTAAGGCTTGGCGTGCGATCTCCGTTGGTGACGAAATCGCCGAGAACGCGATCCGTAACATGTACACGCATCCGCAGTTCGTCGTTCTGTCCAAGGACACGACCGATGAAAATGGCTACACCTTCCCGGCCGGCACCATCTATGGCGATATGGTTCAGCATTATCTCGATGAGATGGGCTGCGTCGTCAAGGTTGCTGACTCCCAGGACGGCTGGTACAACCAGGAAGCTGCTGAGAAGTACAAGGCTGCTGCCCTCGAAGAACTCGGCGACAGCGTGACCTTCCCGATCCAGATCGACGTTGTTTACTACTCCGCAAACGACGGCCAGGTCGCTCAGGCGAACGGCTACAAGACCATCATCGAAGAGAACCTTGGTAAGGACTTCGTCCAGGTCAACCTGATCGAAGCAACCACCGGCGATGACTTCTATGCATGCGGCTATCGTGCATCGTCCGGCTCTGCAGGCAACTTCGATATGTTCTACGGCTCCGGCTGGGGCCCGGACTACGGCGATCCTTCGACCTATCTTGATACCTTCCTTCCGGGCGGTTATATGCTGAAGGTCTGCGGTCTCGACAACTTCTAAAAAACAGCTTTATACAGACTGCCTGAAGGCAGCATGTAGAGACAGAGCAGGGGGGCATCGTCCCCCCTCTCTGTTCCTGTTTTACAGCCGATTCTTACGGAAAGTAAAGCAGTGCGCTTAAAAATCTTTTTCAGCGCAGTGTTTTGCTTTCCGTTCAGTACAAAGGAAAGGAGGACAGCACATAGATCATGAAGAAATACCTGGCAAAACGTATTCTTTTCTCGATCTTCTCGCTTCTGGTCGTCGTCATGACGGTCATGCTGCTGGTCTATACGCTGATCAACCGCAACGTGATCTTCCAGCAGGATGATACCTGGAACAAAAAGGCCAGCAACGAGCGGACGATCTATGAATATAACAAGTATCAGGACTATGGTTATCTGGTCTACGAAAACTACAGCAACTATCTGAGAAAGCAGTACCAGGAGAAGCTCGGCGACGACTATCAGAATGATCCTCAGTTCAAGGAGGATCTGAAGGTGATCCAGGATCCCGCGACTTTCCAGGAGAATGAATACGTCAAAGGCTTCTTAAAGGAGTACGCAGCAAAGGGATATACGGTCAAGTATCTCAAACCGGATACTTCCAAGTCCGGCAAGGTGAGGAAGGGCGGACAGGCCTTCCTGATCGCCGTGCACGAAAAGAACCCGGTCACCCGGCTCTGGTCCTATGCCGCGAACTTCTTCAATATCGACACGACGAACAAGGTCAAGGATGAGACCCTGACCGACCGCTATGTGCGCTTCGAAAAGGATCCTTATTCCGGCCTGTTCGCGATCGTCGGCTCCGGTACGCTGCATAAGTACCTGCTGTATTTTGACGGACGCTTCCCCTTCATCCACCAGAACTTCATCAAGATCAATCTGGGCACTTCCTATACGCGTTACCGCAACCAGGAGATCACGACGGTCATCAATACACCGACCGGCGATATGATCACGAAGCGCCAGCAGTATCCGAATATGCTCGGTACGGATGAATACGCGGATACCGCGATCGACTTCCATTCGCTGACCTACAACTACGGCGAGGTCTCCCCGGTGGAAGCGAAGCAGTTCCCGGACAAGTATACGGTCTATTCGTTCCTGCGTTCCGGTTTCACCATGATCGAGAACTCTTTCGTGATCGGTATCATTGCGACGATCATCGCGTATCTTCTCGGCCTGCCGCTCGGCATTACGATGGCGCGTCATAAGGACGGCATCATCGATAAGCTCGGCAACGCCTATATCATCTTCATCATGGCAGTACCTTCGCTGGCATACATCTTCATGTTCTCCGCGCTCGGTACTTCGCTCTTCGGCCTGCCGTACAAGTTCGCGAATGCGCAGGTGAAGATCCTGGCGTATATCCTGCCGGTCATTTCACTGGCCCTGCCGTCGATCGGCGGCCTGATGAAATGGATGCGGCGTTATATGATCGACCAGATGAACTCCGATTACGTCAAGTTCGCGCGTGCGGAAGGTCTTTCGGAAAAGGAGATCTTCAACATCCATATTTCCAGGAACGCGTTTATTTATCTGGTCCACGGCATTCCCGGCAGCATCCTGGGCTGTCTGACCGGCGCCATCATCACCGAGCGTGTCTATGGTGTTCCCGGTGTCGGCAACCTGCTGACGGAAGCCATCAACCAGCATGACAACGGTATCATCGTCGCAATGACGGTGTTCTATACCACGCTGTCGATCATTTCGATCATTCTGGGCGACCTGCTGCTCGCGAAATACGACCCGCGGATCTCGCTGAATGCGGATAAGGGAGGAGGCAGATGATGAACGAGAACGTCAATACTTCCGTGAATCAGGATGACCTGTTCCACTTTATCGATACCGATACCATCCAGTCCGAAAAGATCATCGCGCCGCGTTACTCCTACTGGCGTTCCGTGTTCCGCGTGTTCTTCCGGAAAAAGACGAATATCGTCCTGATCGCGTTCTTCCTGCTGATCATCTTAAGCGCTTACCTGCTGCCGATGATCTGGCCGTACGATCCGATGGAATTCGTAACGAATGCGCCGTCCTTCAACCTGAACCCGACGAAGGCGATGCAGTTCCATAATTCGCATTCCCTGAAGTGGCTCCTGGGCTCCGGCCCCACCGGCAACTCCATCTTCTACGGTGTGTTTGCCTCGAGCCGCATCTCGATCACGCTGGCCGTCGTCTGCGCGACGATCAACATGATCATCGGTATCATCCTCGGCGCGATCTGGGGTTATTCCAAGAAATTCGACGCGTTCATGCTGGTGATCTACAACATCGTCGCGAACGTGCCTTACATCCTGCTGATCTCCGTCCTGGTGTACATCATCGGTTCCGGTTTCTGGCCCTTCGTCTTTGCACTGACCGTTACGGGCTGGCTCGGCATCGCGTACTTCTTCCGTACCCAGGTCATGATCATCCGTGACCGCGAATATTCGCTGGCGTCCCGCTGCCTGGGCACGCCGGTGCTGCGCGTGATCAACAAGAACATCCTTCCGTTCCTGACGTCCGTCATCGTGACGATCCTGGCGACGGAGCTTCCGTCCTACATTTCGATGGAGGTGTTCCTGTCCTTTATCGGCGTCGGTCTTTCGGCGAGCGTGCCTTCGCTCGGCCGTATGATCCAGCAGGCGCAGTCGGCCTTCCTGATCTATCCTTGGGAGTTCTGGCCGCCGGTCGCCGTCGCCTCGGCAATTACGATCATCCTTTACCTTCTGGGCCAGAACCTGGCGGATGCCACGGATCCCAGAACGCATATGTAAGGAGGGGCAGCCATGAGCGAAAACAACGAAAAGAAAGTGCTGCTTTCCCTCCGCAACGTGGACGTCAAGTTCAACGTCCGCGGCAGGATCCTGAC
>CADBQM010000267.1 GCA_902796795.1 uncultured Eubacteriales bacterium | reverse complement strand
GAAGACCATGGACGGCAATAATGCCGCGGCTCATGTATCCTACGCGTTTACAGAAGTTGCCGGCATTTACCCCATCACCCCGTCCAGCCCGATGGCCGACTACGTGGACCAGTGGTCCGCGCAGGGTCTGAAGAACATCTTCGGAACCACGGTAAAGGTCTCTGAAATGCAGTCCGAAGCAGGTGCTGCGGGTACGGTTCACGGTTCTCTTGCCGCGGGTGCGCTTACGACCACTTACACGGCGTCTCAGGGACTTCTTCTGATGATCCCGAACATGTACAAGATCGCCGGTGAGCTGCTTCCCGCTGTCTTCCATGTTTCCGCACGTACGGTTGCCAGCCACGCACTGAACATCTTCGGTGATCATTCCGACGTCTACGCCTGCCGTCAGACCGGTTTCGCAATGCTTGCCGAGACCAACCCCCAGGAAGTCATGGACCTCGGCGCAGTCGCGCATCTTGCAGCGATCAAGGGCCGCGTTCCGTTCCTGAACTTCTTCGACGGTTTCCGGACCTCTCATGAGATCCAGAAGATCGAGATCTGGGACTACAACGATCTCAAGGAAATGGTCGACATGGACGCTGTCGAAGCGTTCCGCAAGCGTGCGCTGAACCCCGAGCATCCGGTGATGCGCGGCAGCCACGAGAACGGCGACATCTTCTTCCAGCACAGAGAAGCCAGCAACGAGTACTACAACGCGCTTCCCGCTGTCGTGGAAGAGTACATGAACAAGGTCAACGAGAAGATCGGTACCGACTATAAGCTGTTCAACTACTACGGCGCTCCGGACGCGGAGAACATCATCATCGCGATGGGTTCCCTCTGCGACGTTGCGGAAGAAGTCATCGACTACCTGACCGCGAAGGGTGAGAAGGTCGGCCTTGTCAAGGTCCGTCTGTACCGTCCTTTCTGCGCGGACAAGCTGGTGGAAGCGATCCCCGCGACCGTCAAGAACATCGCTGTCCTCGACAGGACCAAAGAGCCCGGCGCGCTCGGCGAGCCGCTGTACCTCGACGTTGTCACCGCACTTGCTGAAGAAGGACGCTCCGGCATCCGCGTGATCGGCGGCCGTTACGGTCTCGGTTCCAAGGATACCCCGCCCGCATCCGTCTTCGCGGTATACGACGAGCTCAAGAAGGAATGCCCGAAGAAGCACTTCACGATCGGCATCAACGACGACGTGACCTACCTGTCTCTGGAAGAGAAGCCGGCGCCGAATACCGCGGCGGAAGGCACGACCGAGTGCAAGTTCTGGGGTCTCGGCGGCGACGGTACCGTCGGTGCGAACAAGGATTCCATCAAGATCATCGGCGACCATACCAACAAGTACGTCCAGGCGTATTTCCAGTACGACTCCAAGAAGACCGGCGGTATCACCATCAGCCATCTGCGCTTCGGTGACAAGCCCATCAAGAGCCCGTACTACATCAACAAGGCCGACTTCGTTGCCTGCCACAATCCGTCTTACGTGATCAAGGGCTACAAGATGGTCAACGACGTTAAGCCCGGCGGTGTCTTCCTCATCAACTGCCAGTGGAACGAGGAAGAGCTTGCGCAGCATCTGAATGCGGAGACCAAGCGCTACATCGCCAACAACAACATCCAGCTCTACACCGTGAACGCCATCGACCTGGCCCAGAAGATCGGCCTTGGCAAGCGTACCAACACGGTCCTGCAGTCCGCGTTCTTCTCGCTGGCGAAGGTCATTCCGGAAGAGGAAGCCATCGGCTACATGAAGGCAGCGGCTCAGAAGTTCATGCGTAAGGGTATCGAAGTCGTTCAGATGAACGAGGCGGCGATCGACGCCGGCGCTACCGCTTATGTGAAGATCAACGTTCCCGAAGAGTGGAAGAACGCCGTTGACGAAGTCAAGGCAGAAGCCGGCGAGCATGCGTCCAAGATCGAAAAGCAGGTCGAGACGATCATGAATCCGGTCGGCCTGATGGACGGCGACAGCCTCAAGGTCTCCGCTTTCGTGGATCACGCAGACGGCACCTTCGAGCAGGGCGCTTCCGCATTTGAGAAGCGCGGCGTGGCGGTCATGGTTCCCGAGTGGAACGCAGCGACCTGCGTGGCCTGCAACAAGTGCGCATTTGTCTGCCCGCATGCGACCATCCGTCCCTTCGCGCTCAATGCCGAAGAGCAGGCGGCGGCACCCGCGAACACCGAGTACGCAGAGAAGGCTGCGCTTGCAAAGCGCGCCGGCTATGCGTTCACGATGACGGTCTCCCCGCTCGACTGCATGGGCTGCGCGGTCTGCGTCGGCGAATGCCCGACCAAGTCCCTCAAGATGGTCCCGCAGGAAACCCAGCTTCCAAAGCAGGATGTCTTCGATTACTGTGTGGCGAACGTCACCGAGAAGCCCGAGCTTACCAGCAACGCAAACGTCATCAGCTCCCAGTACAAGAAGCCGCTGCTTGAGTTCTCCGGCTCCTGTGCTGGCTGTGCCGAGACCTCTTATGCGCGCCTGATCACCCAGCTGTTCGGCGACAGGATGTACATCTCCAACGCGACCGGTTGCTCCTCCATCTGGGGCGGCCCGGCAGCAACGAGCCCGTACACCGTCAACGCCGCCGGCCGCGGCCCGGCGTGGGCGAACTCCCTGTTCGAAGACAACGCTGAACACGGCTTTGGTATCTACCTTGGCCAGAAGGCGATCCGTGACCGCCTGATCGCGGACGCGAAGACCCTTGCCGAGTCCGAAAAGGCTCCGGAAGAACTGAAGGCAGCAGTTGCCGCTTACCTCGATACCGTCGAAGACGGCGAGAAGAACGGCGCCGCGGCAGATGCTCTTGCGGCAGAAGCCTGCAAGTATGCGGCGGAGTGCCCGTACTGCAAGGATATCGTCGATCACAAGGAATACCTCTCCAAGAAG
>CADBQM010000266.1 GCA_902796795.1 uncultured Eubacteriales bacterium | reverse complement strand
GCCTTTACGGCAAAAATGATGCTGCTCGGGGAAAAGACCTTCGGCATCAAGGATGATTTGGGGGAAATGAACTTTGCTGACGACGGTTTGAGCTTTTGGGACGAGCCCTACCAGAAGCTGTGAGCGGCAAAAGGCAGAAAAAACGGCAGCGGCCCCGTAAATACACAGGCCCAGTGCTGCCAGGAAAAGGATCACGGAAAGCAGTTCCGATTTCTTTTTCATCATTGAAAAACGCTCCATGATTTCATCGTTGTGTATATAATACAAAAACCCGACAGCCACGTCAAGCGGCATCCGTATTACATTTTCGATCCGGAAAATGGTATAATAACAACCAAAGCAGTCGATTCTATATTTTTGAGAAAGAAGAGGTTTATATGCAGAGAATACCTTTCAATTTTGACTGGACCCGCTCCGAAGGCGGCCGCCGGTTCTTTGGGGCTCCGCAGACGGACGGAACGCCGGTAGCCCTTCCGGATGATTTCATCATTGAAAAAGCGCGGGATCCGAAGGCCGAAAGCGGTCCTTCGACCGGGTTTTATCCAGCTGGCCGCGGAACCTATACCAAGGCGTTTGCCTTCGATCCGGCCTGGGCGGGAAAGACCGTACTGTTGGATATCGATGGGGCCTACATGAACGCGGAAGTGACCCTGAACGGCGAGCTGCTGGCGCTGCATCCCTATGGATACACGCCGTTCCTCGTAGACCTGACCGAAACCCTGCAGGCGGAAAATACCCTGATCGTTTCGACCGACAGCGTACAGCCGTCGAGTCGCTGGTACTCCGGCGGCGGGTTGTACCGGGAAGTCTCCCTGCTGATTGGCGGCAGCGTGTATCTGCATCCGTGGGACGTCTTCCTCTATACCCTGGAAGCATCCAAAAGCCGCGCGTTGGTCAAGGTCGAAGCGGAAGTGACCAATACGGAAGCGCCGCGGAACCTGACGCTGAGGGTCGTTTTTGACGATGCGGTCGTGGCAGAACGCACCGTCCATGCAGTAAAAGGAAAAACAAGCGCGGCTTTTGAGATCGAGATCGCGGATCCGCGTTTGTGGAGCGCGGAAAACCCGAACCTTTATGCTGTGCAGCTGCAGCTGCTGGAAGGAGACACCCTCCTGGATACCCACGCCCTGTCCTTCGGTCTGCGGAAAATCGAGATCGACAGCCGAAACGGCATGCGCGTGAATGGAGAGCCGGTCAAACTGCGCGGCGGCTGCATCCATCATGACAATGCCCTTTTAGGCGCACGTGCGCTGCCGCGTGCAGAAGAACGCAAGGTCCAGAAACTGAAGGACGCCGGCTATAATGCCATCCGCAGCGCGCATAATCCGCCTTCGACCGCATTGCTCGAGGCCTGCGACAGGATCGGCATGTATGTGCTGGACGAAAGCTTTGACATGTGGCGCGTGGCAAAGAATGCCAGAGATTATCACTTATACTTCGAACAGTGGTGGCAGATCGATACGGCCGCCATGGTCCGCCGCGACCGCAATCATCCTTCGATCTATAGTTGGAGCATCGGCAACGAGATCAGCGAGATGAACGGAAATTCCGAAGGAGCATACTGGGCAAAAGTCCAGGCGGATTATGTCCGCGCTCTGGATCCGACCCGTCCGGTCTCTTCCTCGATGAACCATTTCGTTGCTCCGCGCGGACAGAACGTCCGGATGATGCATACGACGGATATGAGCGATGAGCTGCGCAATCCGAAGGTCTCGGACGGACATGTCGGCGACTATGATTACTGGGATGAAGGAACCAAGGACACGATCCCCGCGCTGGATATTTCCGGATATAACTATCTGTGGCCGCGGTACGCCATCGATGCGAAAAAACATCCGGAGCGCATGATCCATGCAACGGAAACGCACAGCTGGCATATGTATGATTACTGGCAGGCGGTCAAGGACAACAGCAACTGCATCGGGGATTTCACCTGGACGGCGACAGACAATCTGGGCGAGGCCGGCGCCGGCCGCGTGATCTGGGAGATCGGCGCCGGATTCCGCGGACTGGTCGGCAGCTGGCCGTGGCTTTCCTGCTACCAGGGAGATCTGGACCTGGATCTGAAGCGCCGCCCGCAGAGCTATTACCGCGGCATCGTCTGGGGCCTGGACAAAGGCATCTACCTGTTTACAACGCCGCCGGAAAAGACCGGTGTCCCGTTCTACGGTATGGGATGGCACTGGCAGGATGTCCGGCCGAACTGGACCTTCGATGCGCAGTACGTCGGGCAGCCGGTCCAGCTGGAGGCCTACTGCGACGCGGATGAAGTCGAGTTCCTGATCAATGGAGAATCCGCCGGGCGTGTACCGGTGCAGAAATATCAGGCATTTCTGACTGTTCCCTATCAGCCGGGCAAAGTGGAAGCAGTCGCCTATCGGAAGGGAGAAAAGGCCGCCTGCACGAAGCTGGAAACGACAGGTGCCCCGGCGCGGATCGTTCTGGAGCCGGATCGCGGCGAGATCCAGGCGGACGGCATGGACCTGAGCTTCGTAACCGTTCGTGTCGTGGACGAGGAAGACCGGACCGTGGTGACAGACGACGTGCATCTGTGTGCATGCGCGGAAGATGGACAGCTGCTGGCATTCGGCTCCGCCAATCCCTGCACCGAAGAGAACTATTCCAACGAAAGAAATGCATTTGCCGGTTACGCGCTGGCGGTCATCCGCGCCGGCCGCGAACCCGCCCAGATCAAACTGACGGTTTCGGCCGAAGGACTGCCGGACGCAAGTGTTGTGATCTCCTGCAAATAAGAGGAAAACGACAAGGAAGCGCGGGAACTAAGATGATTCTTGGAATTGCATG
>CADBQM010000265.1 GCA_902796795.1 uncultured Eubacteriales bacterium | reverse complement strand
TTCAGAGGTTCAAGAAAATCTACTCCTTATGCAGCACAGATGGCAGCGGAAACCGCTACAAAAGCAGCTTTAATTCACGGACTCCACTACGTTGACGTATTTGTCAAAGGCCCGGGCTCCGGACGCGAGGCAGCGATCCGTGCGCTTGCAGCAAATGGATTAGAAGTCACCAGCATTCGCGACGTGACGCCGGTACCCCACAATGGTTGCCGCCCGCCGAAGCGTAGAAGAGTCTGATCATACTTAATTATATTATTCGGAGGAATTAAAGATGGCAGTTGATAGAACTCCTGTGCTGAAAAGATGCAGATCTCTTGATTTGGATCCCGTATTTCTTGGCATCGACAAGAAATCCAACAGACAGTCTCAGAGAGCCAACAGAAAGATGAGTGAGTATGCGCTTCAGCTCCGTGAGAAGCAGAAGGCGAAATTCATCTACGGTGTGCTTGAAAAACCGTTTAGAAATTATTACAACAAGGCAGAGCGCATGAAGGGTCAGGTCGGTGAGAACCTGATGATCACCCTGGAGCGCCGCCTCGACAATGTTATCTTCCGTCTGGGCTTCGCAAGGACCCGTATGGAAGCCCGCCAGATCGTGGACCATCGTCATGTGACCGTCAACGGTAAGATCGTTAATGTCCCGTCTTACCTGGTCAGCATCGGCGACAAGATCGAGATCAAGGAAAGCAAAAAAGACTCCATGCGTTATAAGGGCGTGCTTGAACTGACCGGCGGCCGTGCCGTGCCGGCATGGCTCACTGCAGATCAGGAAGGACTGAAGGCCGAGGTGCTTTCTTTCCCGACCAGAAGCGACATCGACGTTCCCGTGAACGAGATGCTGATCGTCGAGCTTTATTCCAAGTAAGCCTGAGGCTTAGTCGTTAAGCCCATACCGCTATTCTAAAAGGAGGGCGAAATGTTTGATTTCGAGAAACCCAATATCGAGATAGCTGAATTATCGGAAGACGGACGTTACGGCAAATTTGTCGTAGAGCCGCTGGTTCGCGGCTACGGTCTGACGCTTGGCAATTCATTAAGAAGGATCATGTTGTCTTCGCTTCCGGGCTCTGCGGTCAGCCAGGTCAAGATCGAAGGTGTTCTCCATGAGTTCTCATCCATCCCCGGCATCAAGGAGGATGTGACCGAGATCATCATGAACCTGAAATCCCTTGCGATCCGCAATCATTCCAGCGGAAACGAAGAGAAGATCGCTTACATCGAATATCAGGGCGAAGGTATCGTGCGCGCGTCGGATATCAAGGCAGATTCCGACATCGAGATCATGAATCCCGACCAGGTGATCGCAACGCTTTCGGGCGGTGTCGACTGCAAGCTCAATATGGAGCTGGTCATCACCAAGGGCCGCGGTTATGACGGCGCGGACAAGAGAAGGAGCGACGATCTCCCGATCGGCGTGATCCCTGTCGATGCGATCTATACCCCCATCGAGCGCGTGAACATGAACGTGGAAAACACCCGTGTCGGCCAGATCACCGATTTTGACAAACTGACGCTGGAAGTTTACACGAACGGAACGCTGCTGCCGGACGAGGCTGTGTCTCTTGCGGCAAAGATCCTTTCCGAGCATCTTTCCCTGTTCATCGACCTTTCCGAAAATGCGAAGCATACGGAAGTCATGGTAGAGAAGGAAAACAACGAGACGGCAAAGGTCATGGAGATGAACATCGATGAACTGGAGCTTTCCGTCCGCTCGTACAACTGCTTAAAAAGAGCCGGGATCAATACCGTAGAAGAACTTTGCAATAAAACGCCCGACGATATGATGAAGGTCAGGAATCTCGGACGCAAGTCTCTCGACGAGGTGCTTGCAAAACTGAAAGAACTGGGACTTTCATTACGTTCCGGTGAGGAGTAAACGGAGGATAAACAAATGGCAGGATACAGAAAACTTGGCAGAACTTCCGCACAGCGGAAGGCGCTTCTCAGGAATCAGGTCACTGCGCTTATCAATAACGGAAAGATCATTACGACCGAAGCGAAGGCAAAGGAGGTCCGCAGGATCGCCGAGGGCCTGATCGCGCTTGCTGTCCGTGAAAGAGATAATTTCACGACGGTAACGGTCGAAGCGAAGGTTCCGCAGAAGGATAAGAACGGGAAGCGTGTAAAGGAAGTCGTCGACGGCAAGAAAGTCACCGTCTACGATACCGTTGAAAAGTCGATCCGCAAGGATATGCCTTCCCGGCTGCATGCGCGCCGGCAGATGCTGGAAGTGTTCTACGGCGTGAAGGAAGTCCCGGCGGAGAATAAGGGCAGGAAGAAACACACCGTTGAGGTGGACCTTCCGAAGAAGATGTTCGAAGAGATCGCTCCGAAGTATGCCAACCGCAACGGCGGCTATACCCGGATCGTGAAGATCGGACAGCGCAAGGGCGACGCGGCGACGGAAGTGCTGCTCGAGCTTGTGTAAATCATATTTAGTCTGACTGGGCTGCTGCCAAAGTGCTCTGCACGTGCAGCAGCCCCTTATCATTTTAAGGCGGAAAATACTTGAGACCCGTTAAGAAAAAGAAAGGCGGTTATAAATATCTTTTGCTGGCGCTCCTGCTGCTTGTGATCGTGGGAGCGACGCTGACGGCCGCGCTTCTTTCCCGGAAGGAATTTACAAGGGAATACGCGGAGATGGAATCCGTGTCCCTTCCGACCGTCCGCCTGAATTATCTCGACGGCTTTTCCACCCTGCTGCACGGCTATACGCTCGAAATGGATGCGGTCAGCATGCGGGACACGATCGTCCCGCTGGACGGCGACCGCGCGCTTTCGATCGACGTGCTTCCCTATGAAAATGAGATCCGGTCTTTCTCCTACGCGCTATATACGACGGACCGGAAGAGCTATATCGACGGCGGGACGGTAACGGATTTCACCACCCGGAACGGCAGCATCTCCTTCCGTCCGGTCTTCTCGGAACTGGTAGAGAGCGGGACGGAGTACCAGCTGATCCTGACGCTGGAAACGAAAGACCGTCCGGTCTATTTCTATACCCGGGTCCTGTATGCCCGCGTGAATTACGCCGAACAGCTGCTTTCCTTTGTGAAGGAGTTTTCCTACGCGACCTGCGACCGTGACAAAGCACAGGAATTCCTGGTCAATTACATCCTGACCGGTGAAGAGCGCAGTACCGACGACTATTCCTACACCGACCTGCATTCCAAATACGCGATGCTGACCTACGGTCAGCTCGACGTTCTCCGCGACGGCGCGCTTTCCGTCCGGATCACAGAGCTTGCGCCGACGCAGATGTCCGTTTCGCTGGAGTACCTGATCCGGCTCGGAGAAAACGGCACGTATGCCGCCTGCAGCGTCCAGGAGTTCTTCTGCGTGCGCTACCGTTCCGAAAAAGTCTACGTACTTGATTATTTCCGTACCCTGGAGCAGCAGTTTGAACCGGCGCTCAGCACCGGGGAAAAGGGCCGTATCCAGCTCGGGATCGGCCGCGGCGACACGCAGATCATGAGTACGAAGAACGAGCAGTTCACCGCCTTCGTAGAAGACCGGCGGATCTGGAGCTACAACGCGAAGACGAATGCGATGAACCAGATCTTCTCCTTCCGGGAGGAAGGCGACACCAGCGGACGCTCCGGCTATGACCGGCATGAGGTCCAGCTCGTGAAGCTCTCGGAGAACGGCGACCTGGACTATATGGTCTACGGCTACATGAACCGCGGACCTTACGAAGGCCGGGTCGGCGTATGCTTCTACCGTTATTTTGCCGCAACGAACAGTACGCGCCTGCTTTTCCATATGCCGGTCCGGGAGTCGGAACAGATGCTGATGATGGACGTCGGCACCCTGGCCTACGTGAACCAGGACGACGTGTGCTACCTGCGTTACGGCGACAGCATCTATTCGATCGACCTGAACAGCGGCGAGTCCGTCGAAGTCAGTATCCGCGCTTATCCGGGCATGTATGCGAAGAACGCGCTCGGCAACGTCGTTGCCTGGCAGGAGGGCGATAAGCTCAGCTACCCGGAGCGGCTCGTGATCCTGAACATGGACACGCAGACCACGACCGTCGTCAATGCGGACGAAGGCGAGTACGTCAAGATCCTGGATTTCATCGGCGACGACATCGTCTACGGTTTCGGGAAGGAGAGCGACTCCGTCTATATCGCGAACGTGGATACGCAGCAGCTCCTGACCCGGCTCGTGATCGCTTCCACCGATGAAAAGCTGACCGTACGGCAGGAGTACCGCGCCGCGAACTGCTTCATCATGGGCGCCGCCGTAAAGGACACCCGGGTAACGATCCAGCGCGGCGTGCGCGACGGCAGCGGCTACCTCCGCCAGGTCGAAGACGACGTGCTCCTGCTCACGCAGAACATCGTCCCGGAGAGCGGACAGGGCAAGCTGATGAGCCGGATCACCGAACCGCTGAAAAAGAGCTATTATATCCAGATCGACAGTGTCAGGAGCAGCGAATACGAGTTCAGCAGCGCGACGCCGCGCTTCGAGACGATCAAGAACGTCAATGAACTCAAGCTGGAGCGGAGAGAATCCGACGTTTATTATGTATACGGCCACGGAAGGCTGCTGTATTCTGAATCCCGGATCAGCCGCGCGATCTCGGAGGCGTTCGAGATCTTCGGCGTCGTTGTGGACACGGAGATGAATTCTCTCTGGGACCGCAGCACCCGCGACCTGATCAAAACGATCTCGATCCAGCCCTATACCGCGGCGGCAGAGGACCAGTCGCTCGTCGCGGCGCTGAGGATCCTCTGCGCTCAGGAAGGCAAGCAGCTGCCGGAAGCGGACAGCGATCTTCGAAACGGTCTCGATCCGATGGAGATCATCGATCACGCCCTGTATGAGGGCGCCGCACTGAACCTGTACGGCTGCAGCCTGTCTGAAATGCTCTATTTCGTAAACCTGTCGCACCCGGTGATCGCCGTTACGGGAGACCGCTCGGCCGTCGTGATCGTCGGCTACGAGACGAATAAAGTTTCCGTCTACTTCCCGGTCACGGGAGAGATCCGGACGATGGACAACATCAGCGCCGTCTCTTATTTCGGCAGAGGCGGGAATTCTTTTATCAGTTACCGGTAGAAAAATGCTTGATTGTGAAACTTGTGTCTATTATGATTATGATGAGACGGAGGATATGTACTTCTGCTCCGTCGACATGGATGAGGATGATTTTTACCGACTGCTCTCGGACCAGCGGAAGGAATGCCCGTATTACCGCGACGGCGACGAATACCGGATCGTCCGGAAGCAGATGTAAAGATCGTTGAACTGAGACTCGAACCGGAGTCACGCCTGAAACAAAGAGAAGGAGAAGTAACTGCTATGATCAGGATCTTATCGGACAGTACCTGTGACCTTTCCCCGGAACTCGTGGAACGCTATCATCTGACCATTATCCCGCTGCATGTGCTGCTGGGGGATGAGGATCATCTGGACGGTGTCGACATCGACCAGAAGTCCATCTATGCCTGGGCGGATGCGAATAAAACGACCCCGCATACGGCCGGACCTTCCGTGGAGGAGATCCTGGATTTCTTCCGTCCGATCATTGAGAACGGGGACGAGATCATCTGCTTCTCGATCTCGGAGAGCATGTCCAATTCCCTGAACGTCCTCAAGCTTGCGGTGCAGATCCTGGACGCGGAAGACAAGATCTCCCTCATCAACTCGGCCAACCTTTCGACCGGCATCGGCCTGCAGATCCTGCACGCCGCGGATATGGTGAACGCCGGAAAGACCCGGCAGGAGATCGTTGAAGAACTTGCCAGGATCTGCCCGAAGGTACGCGCAAGTTTCGTGATCGACACACTGACCTACCTTTACCGCGGCGGCCGCTGCAGCGGCGTTGCGGCGCTGATGGGCGGCATGCTGAAGCTGCATCCGGAGATCATCGTGCGCGACGGCGCCATGTCGCCGAGTAAAAAATACCGCGGCAAGATGAATTCGGTCTATTTAAGCTATGCGAAGGACCTGGAAGAAGCAATGAAAAACGCCTACACGGACCGTGTCTTCGTCACACATACCTGTCAGGACGAGGAAGGACCGCAGGCGGTAGTCGAATATGTGAAGAGCCTCGGCATCTTTGACGAAGTCCTGGAGACCCACGCGGGCGGCGTCGTCGCGAGCCACTGCGGCCCCGGGACCCTCGGCGTCCTTTTCATTTCTAAGGAATAAAGCCGATCAAAGCATAAGTAAAAGCCCCGCTTAGGACGGGGCTTTTCTTATGCGGCTGACCGTCAGTCTTTTTTCAGGAATGCGACGCCGTAGGGCGGCAGCGCAAGTTCTGTGACAGGCGCGCCGCTTTCGAATTCCCGGTAGCTGCCGGCAAGCGGGAAG
>CADBQM010000264.1 GCA_902796795.1 uncultured Eubacteriales bacterium | reverse complement strand
GGTGGTAGCGCACCTCATTGGTAGTGAGGAGGTCACGGGTCCGAGTCCCGTCATCAGCTCAAGGCTCCGGAAAATGGGTTCCGGAGCCTTTTTTATTGTTCTTTCGTGGTTTTTCGGCTTGTCCGGCGAAACCCCGCGGCTTATAATCGAAGCAGTAAAGTGGAGGTGACCGCCATGCCGGATCTTCAGTATACGATCGACCCCGTTTCCGGGGAACTCACTTCACTTCTGGTACACGGACAGGAGCTGCTTGCCTGCCCTTCCGTGCTTTTCCGTATCGGCCTCCGGGGAAAGGATGGGGAAAAAGCCCTGCTGACTGCCCGTGACGCTGTCCGTGTCTCGGTACAGGATGACCGTGTCGTTTTTGACGGTCTTCCCCGCCCGCTCTCCGTATCTGTCTTCTTTACGTCCGGAGAGGCTGCCGAATGGCGGATCCGGGTGGACAACCGCTCCGACTTCATGGTCGAATGGGCCGAAGCGCCCTGCCCGGTATTAAAGCCGCTGAAAAAGAACGGCGGAACCGCGCGCATCGTCTACCCCTGGAATGAAGGCGCACTGGTCGACGATATCCGCCGCCATCCCGAGATCGAACCCGCTTATCCTTCGATCGCGCTCGCCGACATTTTTCCTAATATGGTCTCTTCACAGTTTCTGTTGTATCTCACAGAAAGGCACGGCCTTTATTTTGCGGCGCACGACCCGGCGCGCGGTGTAAAGCAGGTCAGCTTCGCCGCGGAAGCCGGCGGCGTGCGGCTGATCCTCCGCACTTACTGCGGTACGGGCTTCGGCGACAGCTACGAACAGCCCTTCCCCTGCGTGCTAGAGGCCTTTGAAGGTGACTGGCAGAAAGGTGCGGAAACATACCGGGACTGGTTCAAAGCGCACCTTCCCGCCGGCCTGAAGCCGGCCGCGGAAAGCGGGCTTCCTGCCTGGTACTTCGATACGCCGCTCGTCGTATCCTACCCGGTCCGCGGCGTGCACGACCAGGACGTGATGGTACCGAACGCACTCTTCCCCTACGTAAACGCGCTCCCGATGCTTAAGCGGATCGCGGACCGCACAAGAAGCCGCCTGCTCGTCCTCTTAATGCACTGGGAAGGGACCGCGCCTTGGGCGCCGCCCTACGTCTGGCCGCCTTACGGCGGGGAAACCTGTTTTAAGGCGTTCGCTGATCAGCTGCATGAGCGCGGTTATCTCCTCGGCGTCTACTGTTCCGGATTCGGTTATACGATGAAGAGCCATCTTGTTGACGATTACAGCCGGGAAGAGGAATTTGAGCAAAAGCATCTGCGGGATCAGATGTGCACAGGTCCTCAAAACGAACTCACCAGCACGGTCTGCACCGCCCAGCGTTTCGGCTACGATATCTGTGTGGAAGCCCCGGGCTCCGCGGAACTATTAGACGAAGCCTACGGCCCGCTTTTCAAGAGTCCCGTCGATTATGCCCAGATCCTGGACCAGAACCACGGCGGCGGCCAGTATTTCTGCTATAGTTCCGCCCACGGCCACGCGCCGGGGCCCGGCCCCTGGATGACCGCTTCGATGCAGCGGCTTCTGAAAGACTGGAACGAAAAGGGAGAGGGGAAACTGTTCGGCTGCGAGTCTGCCGCGGCGGAACCGTTCCTGCCCTTCCTGCGCTTCAGCGACAACCGCTATGAGCTGAACTTTGCGCTCGGTGAACCGGTCCCGCTCTATGCTTTCCTGTATCACGAATACCTGCGCAATTTCATGGGAAACCAGGTATCCCTGGGATTATCGAACGAAGAAGATACTCTGCGTTACCGTATGGCTTATTCCTTCGCGGCCGGCGACTGCCTGACGCTCGTTTTCGCGCCGGACGGCCGTCTCTTCATGAGCTGGGGCGACCATGACTTTTCAAAGCCCGCGCCGGATCTTGAAAAGACCCTCGACTTTGCCGCGAACCTGCAAGCCTTTTTAAATGAAGGCGCGTCAGAGTACCTCACGGACGGCCGCATGATCCCGCCTTTCCCCGTGCAGTGTGAAAGCATCGTTTTTCACCGGGCGGACGGTACGGAATTCCCGGTCCCGGCCATTATTTCAAGCGCCTGGGAGAAGAACGGGAAACGCGCCCAGGTCCTGGTCAATCATACCGACGAGGAACAGCAGGCAAAGATCGGGATCCGCACGCTCCGTATCCCGCCGCGCTCCGCCGTACTGCTTCCGCTGATGCCGGTCGAAAAAAAGCCGTCTTAAGGGTGCTTGAACCCCGCGCCCCGCGATGATATACTCTTCCTATGCAGATCATTGAATATCCGGTCGAAATCCGGCTTTCCTATCCGCTTGACAGGCTCGGCGAACCCTCGGGCCTTCTTTTTTTTGACATCGAAACGACCGGCTTTTCGGCGTTTTCATCGGCACTTTACCTGATCGGCGCGGTCTACCTGAAGGACGGCGTTTTCATGCTCCGGCAATGGTTCTCGGAATCACTTTCCGACGAACTGCCGCTGCTTCGTTCCTTTTTCGATTTCGCACTGCAGTTCAAAACGCTCGTCCACTT
>CADBQM010000263.1 GCA_902796795.1 uncultured Eubacteriales bacterium | reverse complement strand
GCTTCGAAGAGGCGTCCCGCGGCGTTTTCGTAATTCTTCAGTTCGTTCAGGTTATCGCTCAGGTTCGAGATCCGCTTTGTGATATCCTGCGAGGTCCCGGCCGAAGCGTCGTCGTTCTGGCCCATGAAGACCGTACGCCGGAAGGAATCCTTGTCGATCGAGAAGAGCTTCTCGCCAAGGTCTTCCGTCAGCCGGTATTCCCGCCCGCTGCCGGTCTCCTTCAGTACGGCCGTATCTTCTTCCGGCGTTTTCCCGAAAGAGCGCGAAAGCTCGTAGGTCTTTTCCCCGGACGAAAAGGTCACGGTGCCGCCGAAGGCGCCGCCCTGCCAGGGATCATAGCGTTTCCGCTCGTCCCGCCCTTCCGCGTCTTTTTTCAGGCCGTAGAACATGGCCAGGATGAACGCGGCGAGCGTGCTCTTGCCCCAGCCGTTCTCCCGCAGGATCACGTTGACCCCGGGGTCAAAGGAAAAGTCCTGCGCGTGCAGCTTTCCGAAGTTGTCGATGTGGCAGGATAACAGTTTCATGCCGTCACCTCCTCTTTTAAGATCGCCTGCAGGCCCATCCTGAGGACCGTGATGCGCTCCTTTTCCTCCAGGGTCTCATCCGCCAGCACCTGGCGGACGAATTCGCCGCGGAGCGAAGCGTCGTTTTCATAGCGTGCCCGGTCGACGTGGAAAACGGTCCGGTCATCAAGCTCGATGTGATAGCAGAAAGGCGAAAACGCGTCAAGGATCCGGTCGTTTTCTTTCCCGCTCTCGATATCCAGGGTCCCCGTAAGGACCAGCCTGACGAGCGAGGTCTCCGGGATGCGGCGTGCGTCCATCGCTTCGCCGATGCGGTTTATGATCTCTTCCGTATCCTCGGCGCCGCCGATATCGACCGTTACGGTATAAAGTCCCCGTTTCGCGAAGGGGATGAAATGGCCAGACACGCGCTTTTCCTTCGGATCGACGTCCAGGACCACGAAGCCGTGCGGTCCTTCCTCCGCGTAATCGAGGCCTTCCGGGCTGCCCGACGCCGCAGCGATCCCGCGCTCGTCCATGCTCTCCATGTGATAGGAAAGCGACGGTCCGACGGCAAGATAATCGATGTTTTTATGCTTGAGGCGCGCAGGCTCGACCCGGCTGCCGCCTTCCCCGTCCGGGCAGTACAGGAGGACGATGTTGATGCTGTCCTCCGGGAATACCGCGCTCTCATACAGCGCTTCCAGTTCCTCTTCCCGGACCACGATGCCGGAGACCAGGATATTCTCCACCCGGAACTGGGTCCAGTTCGCGTCAAAAAGCTTCAGGTTCGGCGGCAGCGGATCGTCCGCCGTCATGGCCCGGAGCGCCTCCTCGCTTTCCGGCAGGCAGAAGAACAGCAGGTCCGGATGCTCCCGGATCAGCCGGAAAAGCACCGCCTTCGCGTGCGGGAACATCCGGTCCCGGTCGAAGAGTTCTCCGAGCATGAGGATCCCGGAGACCTGCTCCGCTTCCGCGCCTTCGATCATATTCTTCAGGCATTCCGTCAGTTCCTGCGCCCGCTTCTTTTCCTTCTCCGGCGGAAGCGCGGCATGTCCCGCCGCGTTCAGCCGGAGGTCGGCTGTGTGAATGAATCTCATCATTGCCTCCTCTTTTCAGAGCTGGACCGAGACCGCGTCGATCCCGATCTCTTTATAACAGGGCCATTTTTCACTGTCCCGCGCAAGTTCCCCGCAGATCGTCACCGGGATCCCCGCGTCCTTTGCGGCTTTCGCGATCCCGGGCAGCAGGGAAAGCACGTCCCCGCGGTCCGCGTCCGGGTCGGTCTTTTTCAGTTCCCGGAGAAGATCGTTGCTTCCGATCGAAAGGAACGACGCTTCGCGTGCGATCGCGTCCGCTTCCCGGACCGCGCCGAGGGTCTCGATCATGGCGCCGAGCGGCACCTTCGTTTTACTGTCCTCAGGACTGCCGGCATATACTTCCCGGCACACTTCTTCCGCCAGGGTCCTGAGCCGGCGAAAATCCGCCGCATCCTTTACCATCGGGAAAAGGATCCTTAAATCTCCCTCCCCGGCCGCGCGGTAGAGCGCGCGGAGCTGTGTCTTTAACAGTCCCTCCGGGCTCCCGAAGCTCGCCTGTTTGTCCAGCCTCAGGTCCGCCGTGCGGATCGTCACGGGATAGCCGCGGAGCGATTCCAACAGCCGCCGGTACTCGAGATACAGCATCTCCTCGCCCGGCGGTTCCGTGCGCCCCATATAGGAGAACTCGCTCCGGAAGAGCCCGATCCCTTCAGCTTTCCCGTTCGGGAGCTTCAGCGCCTCCATGAGGCTCCCGGCATTGCCGTAGAGCTTCATGCCTTCGGGCAGCGGCGGGAGTTCCTCCGTTTCTTCCTTCGGCGTCAGGGTTTCTTCCACTTCCCGGCGTTCCCCGTAAGTCAGCGTCAGTGTTTTTTTATCGGCGTCCAGAACGGCAAAAGCCCCGTCCGGCTGCGTATCCGGAAGTACGATCCCGGAAAGGACCGGGATTCCGTAGGAGCGCGCCAGGATGGCGCCGTGGGACGCCGGGTCACAGCGCATGCAGGCGATCCCGGCGATCTTTTCATGTTCAAAGACGAGCGCGCCGAGCGCGATCTCCTCTGTATACAGAATAAAGCGCCCGCTCTCCGGCAGCCGGCTGCCGCCGCCGCTTAAGTAAAAAGAAAGCCGGCGCACCGCGTCGGAAAGGTCGTAAAGGAAGGCGGAAGCCCGTTCCTCCTCCGCGTTCTTCAATGTTTTAGAAAGTTTTTCTTCGGCAGCGTCAAGCGCCGAAGCCGCGCTGAAACCCGCGTTTATTTTTTCTTCGACCGCGCCGAGGAACAGCGGGTCCCGGAGCAGCGTCCGATGCGCGCTGAAGATCTCCGCAGAAGCAGGATCATGGCAGGCGATCCGCTCGTACGCGTCCGAAAGTTCCCGGTCGGAAAGCCGCAGGGCTTCCTGAAAACGCACCTGTTCCGCCGCCGGGTCACAGCCGCGCACAAAAGAGACCGCCGTGTCCCGCCGGTAAAAAAGCGGACCCGCGGCATGGCCGGAAGAAATGCAGCTGCCGTAAAACACCGTGCTCAAAGGATGGCCTCCGGCAGTTCCCGCGCCGTCCGGACGGTACGTACCGCGCCGGCATTCTTCAGTTCTTCTTCACTGCCGTAGCCGTAGAGCACGCCGAGCGACGGCATATGGAAGACGGCGGCGCCCAGGATATCGTAAGCCCGGTCGCCGACCATGAGGACCGTTTCCGGATCACTGACGCCGAGTTCCCGAAGCGCGTAGACGATCACTTCCTCCTTCTTGTTCCGGGTCTCGTCCATCGCGGCGCCGTAGACTTCGTAAAAAAAAGGTTCCAGGCCGAAATGGCGGATGATCTCTTTCGCGTATTCGTCCGGTTTGGAGGTCGCGACG
>CADBQM010000262.1 GCA_902796795.1 uncultured Eubacteriales bacterium | reverse complement strand
ACCTGCGCGGTATACGGGCGGCGAATACAATGCCTATAATAAGCCGTTTGACAGCGTCCCCGTGCATGCGGTCTTCTGTTTTCCCGACGTCTATGACATCGGGACGGCGAACCTCGGCATGCAGATCATCTACGAACAGTTCAACCGCCGTCCGGACGCGCTCTGCGACCGGGTCTATTCTCCCTGGGTGGACCTGGACAGGATCATGCGGGAAAAACATATCCCGCTCTTCGCGGTAGAATCCCAGCGGCCGGTACATGATTTTGATTTTCTCCTGATCACGCTGCAGTACGAGATGTGCTATACGAACGTACTGCAGGTTCTGGACCTTTCCGGCATTCCGCTATTGGCGAAGGACCGCATGGAAGACGACCCGATCGTGATCGCCGGCGGTACCTGCACCTATAATCCGGAGCCGGTCGCCGATTTCTTTGACGCCGTCTACCTCGGCGAGAGCGAGACGCAGTACGACCACATGATCGAAGTCTACCAGGCCTGCCGGAAAGAGGGGAAGACCCGGCGGGAGATCCTGGAAGCATTCGCCGGGATCCCGGGCTTCTATATCCCGCAGTTCTATGAGGTGTCCTATCATGAAGACGGAACGATCCGGGAATTTAAGCCTGTCAACGAACATGCGAAAGCCAGGATCACCAAGGAACTCTGCCTGGAAATGACGGACGACCTGCCGTATCCGCATCGTCCGCTGGTCCCGCTGGTCCGCGGGATGATGGACCGGGCGACGCTCGAAGTCATGCGGGGCTGCATCCGCGGCTGCCGTTTCTGCCAGGCGGGCATGATCTACCGGCCGGTCCGCGATCGAAGTACAGCGTTTTTGAGCCGGCTCGCGGTCGAAATGCTGGAATCCTCCGGTTATGACGAACTCAGCTTAAGCTCACTATCCACCAGTGATTTCAGCGGCTTTCAGGAACTCATGGAAAAGCTGCTGCCGTACTGCGCGGAAAAGAAAGTGAACATCGAACTGCCTTCGCTCCGCATCGACGCCTTTTCGCTCGACCTGATGAGCCGGGTGCAGGACGTCAAGAAGACCAGCCTGACCTTTGCGCCGGAAGCCGGTTCCCAGCGGCTCCGGGACGTGATCAATAAAGGCCTTACGGAAGAAGAGATCCTGACCGGTGCGGCGGAAGCCTTCCAGGGCGGCTGGAACAAGGTGAAGCTTTACTTTATGCTCGGCCAGCCTTTTGAGACCGAAGAAGACGTAAAGGCGATCCCGGTGCTGGCCGACAAGATCGCGCGCACTTATTTTGAATCGGTCCCGAAGGAAGAACGGCGCGGCAGGCCGGAGATCCAGTCTTCGACCTCTTATTTCGTCCCGAAGCCGTTTACGCCTTTCCAGTGGGCGGGCATGTGCCGGCCGGAGGAATACCGGAAGCGCTGCTATATGGTCAAGGACGGCATGCGGGAACAGCTGAACCGGAAGAGCCTGAGCTATCATTACCACGACGACGATATGACGGTCCTCGAAGCGCTTTTTGCCCGCGGCGACCGGCGCCTTGCACCGGTGATCCTCGCGGCGTACAGAAAAGGCTGTATTTTCGATGCCTGGACGGAGGAGCTGCATTACGACCGCTGGCTCTCGGTATTCGAAGAATACGGCGTGGACCTGGAATTCTATAATTACCGGGAACGGACGGCGGACGAGATCCTGCCCTGGGACTTCATCGATACCGGCGTATCCCGCGCGTTCCTCCTCCGGGAATGGGAGAGGGCAAAAGCGGGCGTCGTGACGCTAAACTGCAGGGAACACTGCGCCGGCTGCGGCGTGCGGCGTTTCGGCTGCGGCGTCTGCCTGGAAAACAAAGGGGAGGCGGCATCATGAGGATACGGGTACGTTTTGAAAAACAGGGCATTTCCCGCTTCATGGGCCATCTGGACGTGATGCGTTACTTCCAGAAACTGAACCGGCGGGCCGGGCTCGACATGAAATATTCGGCCGGCTTCTCGCCGCACCAGGAGATGTCCTTTGCGACGCCGCTCGGCCTCGGCATCCTGTCCCGCGCGGAATACGTGGATATCGAGATGAACAGCCTGCCGCCCTGTGCGGAACTGATCGAAAGGATGAACGCGGTCTCGATCCCGGAGATCCGGGTAAACGACGCAGTGCTGCTGCCGGACGGCGCGAAGAACGCGATGAGCCTGCTTGCCGCCGCGGATTACCGGCTGACCTTCCGGGAAGGGAAGGAACCGGAAGATCCGGCAGCCTTCATCGATGAGATCCTTGCGTTCCTTTCTTCGGAGAGCATCGTCGTCCTGAAGGAGACAAAGAAAAGCAGCAGACTGACCGATATCCGGAAGGAGATCCGGAGCGCCTCCCGGGAGGGCAGCGCGCTTCTCATGACGCTCGACACCGGCAGCGCTTCCAACCTGAAGCCCGAGCTCGTGCTGAAAAGCTTCTTTGAAAGCAGGGGGGAAGCGTATGACCCCTTCCTCTTCGAGACCGAAAGGACAGAGCTTTACGGGGAAGAAGACGGAAAGCTGGTCCGTCTCATCGATTACGGGAAACATTGGAAATAAAAAGTCCTTGACAAATATAAGGAAATCGGGTATTTTATTCGAGTATGCCGCTCAGTGGGGCTATAAGTGCCTGCGGGCCGCCGAAGCTGGCGAGTAATGATAAAAGGAGGTCCTTACCATGTATGCGATCATTGCAACAGGCGGAAAGCAGTACAAGGTGGCAGAGGGCGATATCATTAGGGTAGAAAAACTGGAAGCCGAAGAAGGTTCCGAATACACCTTTGATCAGGTCCTGGCTGTCAACGACGGCGAAATGAAGGTCGGCACTCCCGTCCTTCAGGGCGCGAAGGTCGTCGCTTCCGTTCTCGGAAACGGACGTGCAAAGAAGGTCGTTGTGTACCGGTATAAGAGAAAATCCGGCTATCACAAGAAGAACGGCCACAGGCAGCCCTTCACTTCCGTAAAGATCGAATCGATCCAGGCATAAAATGAAAGCTGTGTTTTACCGGGATCCGGAAAAGGGTCTTACAGGATTTCAGGTCTCGGGACACGCAGGGTACGCGCGGAGCGGGAAAGACATCGTCTGCAGCGCCGTTTCTGCCCTGACCACGAACACCGTGAACGCGATCGAGACATTCACCGCGGATGAAGCAGACCTTACGGTCCGCGAAAAAGACGGTTTCATGGAATACCGTCTGAAGACCGTTTCACCGGAAAGCACGCTTCTTTTGAAGTCACTGAGGCTCGGCCTTAAAAGCATCGAAGCATCTTACGGAAAATATCTGGAAATAATAGAGGAGGAAACAGGATCATGTTAAGGATGAATCTTCAGTTATTCGCTCATAAAAAGGGCGTTGGCTCCACAAAGAACGGAAGAGATTCCGAAGCCAAGAGACTCGGCGCGAAGCGCGCTGACGGCCAGTTCGTCAAGGCCGGCAACATCCTTTACAGACAGCGCGGCACCAAGATCCACCCCGGCACGAACGTGGGGATCGGCGGCGATGACACGCTTTTCGCACTGAAGGACGGCGTCGTTCGTTTCGAACGCCTCGGCAGGGACAGGAAGCAGTGCTCCGTCTACGAAAAAGCTGCTGAGTAAGGAAGACTTTGTTGGGACCTCATAGCGATATGAGGTCCTTCTCATATGAGGAAAAAGAATGTTTGCTGATCACGCGAAGATCTATATACGCTCCGGCAAGGGCGGCGACGGGCATGTGTCCTTCCGCCGCGAACTTTACGTGGCCGCGGGCGGCCCGGACGGCGGAGACGGCGGCAAGGGCGGCGATATCATTTTTGAGGTCGAAAAAGGCCTGAATACGCTCGGAGACTTCCGCCATCAGCGAAAATATCTTGCCGGTGACGGCGAACCCGGGAGCCGCAGGAAGAAGCACGGGAAAAACGGCGAGGACCTGGTGGTCAAGGTACCGGAGGGAACGCTGATCTACGATGAAGCGAGCGGACGCCTGATCGCGGATATGTCCGGAACGAACCTGCGGCAGGTGATCCTGCCCGGCGGTAAGGGCGGTGTCGGCAATATGCATTTCGCGACGTCGACGATGCAGGTGCCCAAATACGCGAAGCCCGGCCAGCCGGGAAGGGAACTGAACGTGATCCTGGAGCTCAAAGTGATCGCGGACGTAGGCCTTATCGGTTTCCCGAGCGTCGGGAAATCCACACTGATCTCCGCGGTATCGAACGCCCGGCCGAAGATCGCCGCCTATCACTTCACGACGCTGACGCCGGTCCTCGGCGTCGTCGACAGGGGTGACGGGAACGGTTTTGTCATGGCGGATATCCCCGGACTCATTGAAGGCGCGGCGGACGGCGTCGGCCTGGGACACGATTTCCTCCGGCATATCGAACGCTGCAAGCTGCTCCTGCACCTTGTGGACATCTCGGCGGCGGAAGGCCGCGATCCGTTAAACGACATTGCCGTGATCAACGAGGAACTTCAGAAATACAGCACGGCGCTTTCTGAAAAACCGCAGATCCTGGTCGGCAGCAAGCTGGACGCGGCGGATGCGGAAGCCGCTTCTAAGGTCCGCGCTTATGCGGGAGCGCAGGGGCTTCGGTATCTTGAGATCTCTGCCGTTACGCACGAAGGACTCGACGCGCTGCTTTCCTGTATTGAAGAAGAACTTGAAAAGCTGCCGCGGGAAACGACGGTCTACGAGCCGGATTTCGTTTACGAAAGCGACGCGAACGCGGACCTGCCGTTTACAGTCACGCGGGAGGAAGACGGCGTATTCGCCGTCGAAGGGCCCCGCATCGAGAAGATGCTCGGATATACCAACCTGGATTCCGAAAAAGGCTTCGATTTCTTCCAGCGCTTCTTAAAGGACAGCGGCGTCCTTAATAAGCTGCATGAAGCCGGGATCGAAGAAGGCGATACAGTCCGCATGTACGGCTGGTATTTTGATTTTTACGAATAAGAGGATAATGTAATGACAAGCAAACAGCGAGCCTATCTGAAAGGCATCGCGATGGTGACGGATCCCTGCCTGAACATCGGCAAGGACGGCATCGAAGGCAGCGTCACGGACGCTGTACTGGAAGCGATCGATAAAAGAGAGCTGGTCAAACTGAACGTCCTGAAGAACTGCATGGAAGACATTCAGGAGCTTGCGCGCGTTCTTTCGGAACGCACCCACAGTGAAGTCGTCCAGGTGATCGGCCGCAGGATCGTACTCTACAAGCCTGCGAAGAAAAAGGAAGACCGCAGGATCGTGCTTCCGAAATGAAAAAACGGATCGGTATTCTGGGCGGCACCTTCGACCCCGTCCACAACGCGCATCTTTATATCGCGGAACAGGCGGCAAAGAAGCTGCGCCTCCGGGAGGTCCTGATGATGGTCTCAAAGACCCCGGCCTACAAAACGGGAAGCCGCGTGATCACGCCGGAAGAGCATCGCGCTACGATGGTGCGGCTTGCCTGTGAAGGGTCGAAAAAGCTGGTTTTTTCTGACTTTGAGCTGCGCCGCGAGGGAAATACCTATACGGCGGACACGCTGCGGATCCTGAAGGAAAACGCGCCGGATACCGAGATCTTTTTCATGCTCGGCTATGACTCACTTTCATGGGTAGACCGCTGGTACCACGCAGAAGAAGTCCTGAAGAACTGTGTCCTGGTGCCGTTCATACGCGGGTGGGACACGGAAGAAAAGATGCGGGAGAAGATCCGGGAACTCGAAGAAAACTTCGGTGCCCGCATCCGGCCGGTCTACCAGATCCCGCCGGACGTTTCCTCGACCAAGATCCGTACGCTGGTAAGGGAAGGAAAAAGCATCCGCGGCCTGGTGCCGGAAAAAGTAGAACAATACATTCTGGATAACAGGCTGTATCTGGATGACGGAGAAGACGCATGATT
>CADBQM010000261.1 GCA_902796795.1 uncultured Eubacteriales bacterium | reverse complement strand
TTTTGTGGGCCGCCGGTTTTCTGCGTGCATGCGCGCGGCCCGGCAGAAAGGGATCGAATGAACGAACGACTAAAAAAACAACTGGCATTTTCGCTGGAGATCGATAAAGAAAAGAACATCTTCCGCCAGACCCACCTGTCCGGCCACGGGCGGAACGAAAACGACGCGGAGCATGCCTGGCATATGGCGATCATGGCGTATCTTCTCCGGGAGTATGCGAATGAAGAAGTGGACATCCTGCGGGTGATGCTCATGTGTCTGATCCACGATATCGTGGAGATCGACGCCGGCGATACCTATGCATATGATGCGAAGGCCCTGGCCACACAGAAGGCCCGGGAAGAAGCCGCCAAGGAGCGGATCTATTCCCTGCTGCCGGCAGACCAGCAGGAAGAACTCGTGGCCATTTTTGATGAGTTTGAGGCATATGAGACGCCGGAAGCCAGATACGCACATGCGCTCGACAACCTGCAGCCCCTGATCCTGAACAACAATAATGAAGGGGGCGACTGGAAGGAGCACGGGGTCACGGCTGAGACCGTTTACGGCAGGCAGACGAAGACCCGGCTGGGCTCCGAAACCCTGTTCCGGGAAGCCACCGACAAGATCCTGAAGGAGCACATCCGGAAAGGAAATCTGCCCGGAAAAGCGCCGGAAGAGGTCTGATAATAGAATGCCTGGGATCCGGAAGGATCCCGGAAAGGATCTGCTTTTTGGAACGATTCGTTTATTCTGACGCCAACTCGGCAGCCTGGTTTTCCGACTGCTTTCCCTGGTATGCGGAACTGGAGCTGCCCGGCCTGTATATACCGCGGCGGGTGACCCTGCCTGCGCTCGATGCATATGGCGCGGTCCTCCGTGTTTACGGCAGCCGGGATGGGCTGAATTATGAACGGATTGCATTCGCCCGGGAAGAATGTGTGGAAAAAGGGGCAGAATCATGGCAGCTGAAAATGGCAGCCGGAGATGCTGCCATCCGCCGCTTCCGCGTCCAGATCGTGGACTGTATAAAACCGCCGAAAGAGCTGGTGAAGGAGATCGTGCTGGAAGCGGAGAAAGCTGTGGATGTAGCAGCCCCGGACCCGGTCGCTGCCGATCCAATCGCTGCGGTCCCGCCCTTTGATGAGACGCCCTTTGCGGCGCCGGTCCGCCCGGAAGACACTGAGGCTTTCTTTTCTGACTTTGCCGCACGGCTGCTGGGAGAAACCGCCGCTGAACAACTTGCCTTTCGTCTGAAAGAAGCACCGTTGGATGAAGAGCGTTACTGTGTTTCTGCCGCTTCGCCGTTTTCCGGGACCCGGATCATGATCGAAGCGAACAGCGGCAGCGCCCTGTCCGCAGGACTGTACCGTTATCTGCGGGACTGCTGCAGGATGCAGGTCGCGGAGGAAACACGGCAGGTCCGTCTTCCGAACCTTGCCGGCAATACGTCGGCCGATACCGCCTTTCTCCCGCTGCCGGAGGTCCCGCTCACCGGGACTGCCTGCGACCGGATCCGCTACGCCAATAATTACTGCACACTTTCTTATACGATGCCGCTCCGGGACGAGGCGGACTGGGAGAACGAGCTTACCTGGCTCTCGCTGCTCGGGGTCAATACGATCCTGGACTTTACCGGGATGGAAGCCGTCTGGTTCCTCTTTCTGCGCCGGATCGGACTCAGTGATCCGGAGATCGAACAGTTCCTCGTCGGGCCTTTCCACACTGCCTGGCAGCTGATGCAGAACATCCAGGGTTTTGGCGGCCCGCTGCACCGCGGCTTCATTGCGGACCGGGCAGAGCTCGCCAGAAAAATACAGCGGAAGATGCGGCTTCTGGGGATCACGCCGGTCCGCCAGGCCTTTGCAGGCATGCTCCCGGAGACCTGCCGGAAATACCGGCCGGAGCTTAAGCTCTATCCGCAGGGCAACTGGAACGGGATCGCCCGGCCTTCCATGCTGGATCCGACATCGGACGCCTTTCGGGAGCTTGCCGCGCTCTTTTACGACTGCCAGGAGGAGATCTACGGTCCGGGCAGCCATTTCTACGCGATCGACCCCTATCATGAGGGCGGGAACCGGCCGGCAGCACTCGATGACGGGACTGTCGCGCGCGCGATCCTGCATACGCTGCTCAACCACGATCCGGCGGCGGTCTGGATGGTCCAGGCCTGGCAGGACAATCCCAGCCGTGCGCTCCTTGCCGGGCTCACACCGGAGGAACGGCAGAAGCATCTGATGATCCTCGATCTT
>CADBQM010000260.1 GCA_902796795.1 uncultured Eubacteriales bacterium | reverse complement strand
GATCAGTTCTTCCGTCGCCGGATCGTAGACGTTCAGGATGCGGCCTTTGCCTTCGACGAGCTCGCCGTTGATATACTGTTTGTACATACTTTTCTCCTTTTTGTTCTGATGGTACTGTACCTGCTGTCTGAAGACCGGCCTTACTGTCCGAGCTCGTCCGCCCTTCTCTGGTTCAATTCGCCTTTCAGGCCGCGCGCGCCGATAAAGTGTGCCCGGCTGCCAAGCTCTTCCTCGATCTCCAGGAAACGGTTGCCGCGTGCGCCGATGCCGCTCTCACGGATGGAGCCCGCGTTGATGCCGACCGCGTAGTCCGCGATCGCTTCGCCTTCGCCGCGGCTGTCGGAGGGCATGACGGCGTAGCCGAACTTGTAGGCGTACTGGATCATCTCCAGTGCCTCGGAGATCGTTCCTACCTGGTTGACCTTCAAAAGGACCGTGTTCGCGGCGCCCTTGGAGATGCCGTAGGCCACGCGCTTCGGGTTCGTCGTGAAGAGGTCGTCGCCGACGATCTGAACGCCCAGTTCCTTCGTGGCGATGGCCGTGGTATCGTAGTCGTCTTCGTTGAACGGATCCTCGAAGATCACGAAGTTGTAGTCCTTTACCAGCCGTTTGTAGATGTCCATCAGCTGATCCTTGGTCTTCTTCGTGTTGTCAAAGAGGCCGTAATAAAGATCATCTTCCTTATTATGATAAGTATCCGTGGCGACGTCCATCTGGAAGCCGACCTTGCCTTCGTAGCCCGCTTCACGGATCGTATCGCACATCTCCTCCCAGATCTCCCAGTCGTTTTTGTAGATGCCTTCCGGGATGACGATGAAATCGCGGATATTGGGCGCGCCGCCGAAAAGCTTCTTCATCTTTTCCGCCCAGCGGGTGTGGATCTCCCAGCAGGCATAGGACGCTTCCGAAAAGGTCTTGAAGCCGAAGCACATCGCGGACATCGTGGGCTTGCCGCCCGGGGTCGTGATGCCGCCGCCGTAGCGGCCGCTGCCGGAGGTCATCGCAATGCCGGGCACCGGGAGATACATCGCGTTCGCGCCGCCGATATGGCGGTAGAGCGGGATCCCGAGCGCTGCCGCACCGGCCTTTAAAACGGCTGCGGAAGTTGCCGCGGTCGCGTTGCCGCCGATCACTTCCTTGGCGTTCGGCATGATCCCGAGGATCGCCGCGTCGACCTCCTGCTGCGCTGCCGCGTCCATTCCGACGATCACCGGCGCGATGACTTCCTTCACGTTGTTGACGGCGCGCATGACGCCTTTTCCTCTGAACTTTTCGCCGCCGTCGAACTGAAATTCGATCTCATGGGTACCGACGGATTCGCCGGACGTGCACATCGCACGGCCGACCGCGCCGTTCTCCGTGGTGACGATCGCTTCCACACCGGGCTTGCCGCGGTTCGTATAGACCTGATGGGCAGTCACCGATTTGATCGTTGTTCCTGACATGGTTTCCTCCTTTGTGCTGCTTATCGTTTCCTGTATTGTAGTTTTCCGTTCCTATGGTCTTTCTTTATTGGATGAGGATCACGCGCAGGTCCAGGGCGGAGATGCCTGCCTCCGCGCTGACGCCCGCGTGCAGGCGCCACATCGGTTCCGAGGTCCCGTGGGTCCGGATCGCGGCCGTGAGGTCGATTCCGGCGGCGAGCGCTTCGTCCGCCGTCTCACCGTCGATGACGGCGCCGGCCAGGCACTCCGGCGCGCCGGGATAAGAAAAGCCGCCCGGGCCGTCGGTCCCGTCCGTATCCACCGCGCCGATCACGATCCTTTTGCTGCCCCGGATCTTCAGCGCCGCGGCGCAGCAGTATTCCTGGTTGCGGCCGCCGACGCCGGTCTCCTTCCCGACCGTGACCACGTTCTCGCCGGAGGACATGAGCACGAGCGGCGGCGTGAAAGGCTCGCCGAGGCGCTCCGCCGTAAGGGCGACCGCCGCGTCCAGCTTCCCTGCGTCCTTTGCCTCCGCTTCCTCAAATTCGGAGAGCATCAGACATTTGAGTCCGTATTCCGCCGCCTTCTCCCGCACGGCGGGATAGACGGTCGCGTCCTTGAAGATCAGGCCGAAGAAACGCTGGCCGAGGCTTTCGAATTCTTCGACGGACATGTTCTCGGTCTCTTCTGTCCCCGCAAGCAGATGCCTGCGGATCGATTCCGGCGTCCGCTCCCAGGCGTCCCACTTTTTGATGATGTCGATACAGTCCTGATAGGTGTAGGGCGTCGCGATCGTCGGGAAGAAATTGTTCTTCTTCAGCATATCAAAGTAGCCGAGGCGCAAGACCGGGGTCGTCTGCTTGGCCGGGTCCGCCGTTACGAGATGCACCTGGGTCGCCGGCTGGAACATACGGTTCACACGCCCGCCCTTCAGGCGGTCGATGTGCGTGCGGATCGGGTTCAGGTCCCCGGTCGGGACGCCCTTCTCGATCTGCATCATCTGCGTGAATTCCGCGATATCCCTGATGGTGATATCGCCCGCGGGATAAGTGAAGAGCGAGCCGCAGCCGCTGCCGAAAACGGTAAACACGAGGTCGCGCGCCGTGATGTCCCTTGCGAGCGCTTCGATCTTTTTACAGCCTTCTAAGCAGTACTCATCCGGCACCGGATGCCCCGCGAGCGTGACGCCGATCTTTTTCAGGATGACGCCGTCGCCGTGTTTCCCGATCACGTGCCCGCCGGTCAGCAGGTCTCCGAGGACCTCCTCAAAACCGAGCGCCGCGCGCTGCACGCCCTTGCCGGCGCCGATCACGTAGATCCGGTCGTAGTCTTTCAGCTCATAGACCGCGGGACCCGCGTGGGGATCCCCCTTCATCTCAAAGCCCCGGTCGTCGAGGATGATCTTCCCGTCCG
>CADBQM010000259.1 GCA_902796795.1 uncultured Eubacteriales bacterium | reverse complement strand
TCATCGCCTCCCTGGGCGGCCAGACGGCGATCAACCTGGCCCAGCCCCTGATGGACCGCGGCGTGAAGATCATCGGGACCGACTGCGCGGCGATCGAGCGCGCGGAAAACCGCGACAGCTTCGAAAAGATCCTGCTGGAGCTCAATATCCCGCAGCCAAAGGGCAGGGCGGTGACCGCGGTCGAAGACGGCGTCCGCGCCGCGGAAGAGATCGGCTATCCGGTGCTCGTGCGTCCCTCCTTCGTGCTCGGCGGCCGCGCGATGCAGATCGTCGCGAACGAAGAGCAGCTGCGCTATTACTTAAGGACCGCGGTCGAGATCGACGTTGACAAGCCGGTCCTGGTCGATAAATACGTGGAGGGCAAGGAAGTCGAGGTCGACGCGATCTTCGACGGCCGGGACGTCTTTGTTCCGGGCATCATGGAGCTCGTCGAGCGCACCGGCGTCCATTCCGGCGACTCGATCAGCGTCTATCCGCCCTTCAGCATCTCCGGAAAAGTCAAGGGGACGATCCTGCAGTATGCGAAGAAGCTCGGCCAGGGCATCGGGATCATCGGCCTTTACAACATCCAGTTCATCGTGGACCGGGAAGAAAACGTCTATATTATCGAAGTGAACCCGCGTTCCTCCCGTACCGTGCCCTTCCTTTCGAAGGCGACCGGCTATTCGCTTGCGGATATCGCGACCGAAGTCATCCTCGGAAAATCTCTGAAGGAGCAGGGGATTTTCGATCTCTATCCGGACGAGAAGAAGCGCTACTACGTCAAGGTCCCGGTCTTCTCCTTCAACAAGATCAAGGGGCTGGACGCCTATCTTTCGCCGGAGATGAAGTCCACCGGCGAGGCGATCGGCTACGACGACCGTCTGAACCGTGCGCTTTACAAGGCGCTGCAGGCCGCGGGCATGCACCTGCAGAACTACGGTACCGTCTTCGTGACTGTTGCCCGGCGCGACCGCGATGAGGCGCTGCCGCTGATCCGCCGCTTCTACAACCTGGGCTTCAATATCGAAGCGACAGAAGGCACCGCGAACTTCCTGAAGGAGAACGGCATCCGTACGCACATCCTGCACAAGATCAGCGAGGGGAGCGAAGAGATCCCGAACGCGATTCGCCAGGGCCATCTGGCTTATGTGATCAACACGCGGGATCCGGGTTCGGACGCATCCGAAGCCACGGACGGCGCGATGATCCGCCAGCTTTCGACCGAGAACAACGTTTCGATCTTCACCTCGCTCGATACCGTACGCGTCCTGCTCGACGTGCTCGAGGAGACCACGCTCACGATCTCGACGATCGACGCTTAAGAGGGAACGGAAGATGCAGGACGCAGTCTTTACGATCAAAGAAAACGAGGCGATCGCGAAAAACGTCTTTCGCCTGGTGCTTGCCGGGGATACGTCCCAGGTCACGGCAGCGGGCCAGTTCGTGAACGTCAGCCTCCCGGGCTTTTTCCTCCGCCGGCCGATCTCGGTCGCGGACGCAGGGGAGAATGAATTGACGCTGATCTTCAAAACGGTGGGACAGGGCACGGACGCACTTTCGAAGATGCCGACGGGCACGGTCCTTTCGGTACTGACCGGGCTCGGAAACGGTTATGATCTTTCCAAAAGCGGTGAACGGCCGCTGCTCCTCGGCGGCGGCGTCGGCGTTCCGCCGCTCTACCTGCTCGCGAAGAAGCTGCGGGTGTCCGGTAAAGACGTATCGGTCGTGCTGGGCTTCAATACGAAGGAAGAGATCTTCTATGAAGACGAATTCAGGGCGCTCGGCTGCCATGTGACGGTCGCGACCGCGGACGGCAGTTACGGCGTGAAAGGCTTTGTGACGGACGCGCTGCCGGAAGGCTGTACGTACTTCTACACCTGCGGTCCGCTGCCGATGCTGAAGGCGGTGTACCGGACGCTGGCGCTTGACGGCGAGTTCAGCCTGGAAGAGCGCATGGGCTGCGGCTTCGGCGCCTGTATGGGCTGCTCGGTACGTGTAAAAGGCGGATACAAACGGGTCTGCAAAGACGGCCCGGTCTTTAAGAAGGAGGAACTCCTATGGGAAGGCTGAGCGTCGATCTCCTGGGGATCTCCCTGGACAATCCCGTGATCCCGGCCTCCGGGACCTTCGGTTACGGTTATGAATTTGCCGAGCTCTATGATATCAACGTCCTCGGTACGTTCTCCTTTAAGGGAACCACCGCGGAACCCCGTTTCGGCAACGAGACGCCCCGGATCGCGGAGACACCGGCCGGCATGCTGAACGCGGTCGGCCTGCAGAATCCCGGGGTCGAAAAAGTGATCTCGGAGGAACTGCCGAAACTGAAAAAAGTCTTCCATAAGCCGGTCATGGCGAACGTCAGCGGCTTCTCCGTCGAAGAGTACGCCGCCACCTGCGAAAAGCTCGACAAAGAGCCCCAGGTCGGCTGGCTGGAAGTCAATATCAGCTGTCCGAACGTCCACGGCGGCGGCCTGTCCTTCGGAACGGACCCGAAAGCTGCGGCGGCAGTGACAAAAGCCGTGAAGGCCGTGACAACAAAGCCCGTGATCCTGAAGCTTTCTCCGAACGTTACCGACATCACGGAGATCGCGAAGGCCTGCGAAGACGCCGGCGCGGACGGCATCAGCCTGATCAACACACTGCTCGGCATGCGGATCGACCTGAGGACCCGCAGGCCCATTCTCGCGAATACCACCGGCGGCCTTTCCGGTCCCGCAGTCTTCCCGGTCGCGCTCCGGATGGTCTACCAGACCGCGCGCGCGGTGAAGATCCCGGTGATCGGCATGGGCGGTATTGAAAAGGCGGAGGACGTGCTGGAGATGATGATGGCCGGCGCCCGGGCGGTCGAAGTCGGCGCCGCAAACCTCACAGATCCCTTCGCCAGTAAGAGGATCATCGAGGCGCTGCCGGAAACAATGGATCGTTACGGGATCCGGACGCTCCAGGAACTCTGCGGCTGAAGCAGGGCTGCCCGGATGCCCTTCGCTCGAATTTGATGTCGTCGGCGCACTTTTAGCGCCTCCTCGTATCAAAACTCGAGTTCCGGGCTGGATACTTTCTATGTTTTCGACGCTGCGTGCCTGAATCAGATACTCGCAGTGGTTTGAGATCTTGTTTTTTCTGCCTTCCGCGGCTTAACTCCGACCTGGGGGCTTGAATAGCAAGTTGGGTCGGTGCGAAAAGCCGCATTCGAGGCCTCTCGGACGGGTGCAGTCCGACCTCAGGACAGAAAAAACTTGTCAGGTCGGAGCGGAAGGCCCATTTTAAGCTATCTGAAGCCGCCAAATACCGACCTGTCGGCAAAATTAAGCAAGTCAGGTCGGACTGGAAGGTCCATTTCAAGCCTTTTGAAGCTGCCAAAGTCCGACCTACAGGGAGAAATAGTTTGTTAGGTCGGGCCGGATCGTTTCCGGCAGCACTAAGAAGCAAAAATGATACGACCTGCCGGCTGAAAAAAGCTTGTTGGGTCGGGCCGGAACGTTTCCGGCAGCCTCCAGAAGCTAAAAAATACGACCCGGCGGCTGAAAAAAGCTTGTTAGGTCGGGCCGGAACGTTTCCGGCAGCACCCAGAAGTATAAGCACCACCCACTGGCCAGAGTTAACCTGCCAGGGCGGCTGGTATAAGAGGGCGCTGCCGATGTGATGCCTCCTGCTGAGGTGCTCCGCGGTCCCGGTACTTGGCGATACAAGCACGCAAGTGCGCAGGGGAGCCT
>CADBQM010000258.1 GCA_902796795.1 uncultured Eubacteriales bacterium | reverse complement strand
GAATGGAATCTTCAGGGTTGGTTATACTGTTCAGTTGTCAAGGTGCGCTGCCCTTCGTGCGGGACAGCCTAATTAAGATACCAAAAACAGAACTCTTTGTCAAGTACTTTTTTTGAATCTTTTTTATTTTCGAAAGGGCATAAAATCCCTTCGGCAAGCACGTACTTTAACAAAAGAAGCGGCCGATGTCAAGGAAACTTATCCTCAAAACAGCCGCTTTTTTCCACAGTTTTATGCACCGCAATATCTTGCGTTTTTCTACCGGATCAGACCACCATATGCATTGTGAAAGTCTTAGTGGATCAGGTCTTCCACGACGTCGGAAATGTCTTTCACGGCATTTTTGCCTTCTTTCAGATCGTTCGCCCCGGCGTCCTCATCGGCTGCGGTCCGGATCGCGTCAACGTCGTTTACGAGGTTCACCACGGAAGCCACGGTGTCCAGCCCCAGGATCGACGCGATATCCGCGATGATCGTGGCTTTTTCCACGGCGCCCTTTTCAGACATCTCCATGGTATCCTTGATGTCCTTACCGTTTACATAAAGGTCAACGATGCGGGAGATGCCCGGCAGGCCGATCGCTTCCGCGATCATGCCGATATATTCCACGGTACTGTCGATCGTGAGCTCCGGCTTATATAAAGGAAGGATCATACGGTTCAGCACGGTGTTTACGGAAAGGTCATCCGTCTGGTACGAGACGATCCGCCCCGCCGTCTTCATTTCTTCGTACCGTGGCTTCAGCTCGCGTGCGGAAACAAAGTCCGCAGCGACCGCTACCTTCACCTCGTCTTTGTATGCGCCTTTGATCCGGATGATATCTTTTTCACGCTCTTCAAAGACTTCCCGGTTCTCGACCCCGACGATCACGAGGTCCGGCTTTTCGTCATTGATCACAGTGATCAGGTCGTCCGCGGGGGCGTCGACGGCCACGACCGCGAGGTAGGATTTTCCTTTCAGCGCCTCCAGGAACAGCCGGTTGAACTTGCTGTCCCCGAAGTAAGTCAGTACCGTCTTGTCGCTGAGCTTCGGTATGCCGCCGGCCCCGCCCGCTGCACCGGAAACAGCGGCCGCTGCCGCAGCCTCCGCCGCCTTCCTCACAAAGTGACGTCTCAGGATCAGCGCAATGATCCCGAAACTGACGAGGACCAGTGCGGCGATCGTGATCCATTTCGCGGTTTTGTTCTCATTCAGCGCCCTGTAACCGGAAGCGATGGTATTCCCGACCCGTTCGAAAAACAGCGGGATCCCTTTCTTATCTTCTTCTGTTTCGCTTTCTTTCGTCCCCTCTTCGCTCCCCTTCGTTTCTTCCGGGGCAGCCTTCGTTATTGCTTCGCTCTCCGCCGCGCTTTCACTGCCCTCTTCCGAAGACTCCTCCGTTCTTGGGATCTCTTCTTCGAGCCGTTTGCCGCAGACCGCGCAGACCTTTACCCGGAGGCCTTCTTTCTCTGCGGTCGCCTCCCGCTCTACCGTCCACTCGTCCGGATAGTCATGCGCGCCGGTGGCTTCGATCTCCTCCGTATAACTGTCCCCGCAGACGGAGCAGGTGAAGGTCCTGACGCCGGCGTCCACACAGGTCGCGGGTGTGGTGATCTCTTCCTCATACTGATGATCACCGGTAGCTTCGATCGCTTCCGTATAACTGTCCCCGCAGTACTGGCAGGTATAGGTCATTACACCGTCCGCCCCGCAGGTCGCCTCCTGCGTCACGGCGGACTGATAATTATGCCCGGTCGCCGCCGGTGCCGCCTGGGTATAAGAGGTACCGCAGACCGTACAGCGGAAAGTCGTGACGCCGGCAGCGGTACAGGTCGCAGGAGTCGTGACGGAAGAAGAAAAGCTGTGATTTCCTGTAGCCGCCGCGCCGGCAGTTTCGTATGTATCACCGCAGACAGAACAGCGGAATATGTTCTTCCCTGCAGTCCCGCAGGTCGGTTCGACCACCGACTGAACATAACTATGGCCCTTCGCCAGATTATCATAATCTGTTTCCGTCCATTCTGTATCGCAATCCCAGCACTGCAGCCGTATTATTCCGTCTTTGACACAGGTCGCGGCAAGGCTGGGATCTGATGCCCCGTTAGCGATGATCGCTACATTCACACTATAACAATTCGGACAGACATAATTGATCGGTGCCGCTGTAACATGAGGGTCGGGATGAAATGCCATTGCGGCAAGCAGCAATACTGCCGCGGCAATGGTTTTTCTTTTTTTCACGATGTTCATTAACCTGGTTTTCATGGTAAGCACTCCTGATATCCATTTGAACCCAGTTGAATAACGATCTATTTTCTGTTTTCGAACAGTCCCCGGATGATCGCGCTGGATCCCGCGCGCATTACGCTGGAAAGCGCGTTCGACGCCGCCCGCTTCGCGATCGTCGCTGCGCTGGTCTTCCGGCCGTCGGTCACGCTGTTTACAAGGTTGTGGCTGAGTGCGGAGACGACCGTTGACGTCGCGGCCGTGGTCGCGCGCTGTGCCGTCTTCTTCACCGCGTCATTCTTTTTCTCTGCTGCCTTTCTTGCGGCAGCTTCTTCTTTCAGCCGCTGTTTTTCGGCTTCCGCTTCCTCTTTCAGGCGCTGCTTCTCTGCCGCGGCTTCTTCCGCAGCCCTCTGCTGTTCTTCTTCCAGGATCCGGTTCGCTTCCATGATCAGCTCATAGGCCGACTCCCGGTCGATGGTCTCCCGGTATTTCAGTTCCAGTTCGCTCGTAAGGATCGCCTGCTGCATCCGTTCTGCTTCTGCCGGTCCCATGAAGGACTGCGGCGGCAGGATCTTCGCGTCTTCCGCGACGCCAGGGATGCCCTTTTCGTCCAGAAAACTTACGAGCGCCTCGCCGGTGCCGAGCGCCATCAGCCGCTCCTCCGTATCGAAGGAAGGATTCACACGAAAAGCGCGCGCGGCCGCCCGCACCGCCTTCTGTTCGGACGGTGTATAAGCCCTCAGCCCGTGCTGGATGCGGTTCGAAAGCTGCGCGAGCACTTCGTCCGGGATGTCGGCGGGCGACTGGGTCACAAAATAGATGCCGACGCCTTTGGAACGGATCAGGCGCACGACCTGTGTGATCTTCTGTACCAGGGTCTTCGGCGTATCGGTAAAAAGAAAATGGGCTTCGTCAAAGAAGAAGACCAGGCGCGGCTTCTCCGGATCGCCGATCTCCGGCAGTTTCTCGAAGAGTTCGGTCATGAGATACAGAAGGAAAGTCGCGTAGACCGTCGGGCTGTTTACGAGCCGGCGGCTGGACAGGACGTTGATATAGCCGCGGCCGTCATAATCGGTGCGGATAAAGTCGCGGATATCCAGTTCCGGTTCGCCGAAGATATTGACGCCGCCCTCGTCCTCAAACGCAAGCAGCGCCCGCTGGATCGCGCCGATCGACGCGGCGGAGACGTTGCCGTAGAGCGTCGTGAACTCCGCCCGGTTGTCTCCGACGTACTTCAGCATCGCCTGCAGGTCCTTCAGGTCTAAGAGCAGCAGGCCGTTGTCGTCCGCCACACGGAAAACGATGCTTAAGACCCCGCTCTGCACTTCCGTCAGGTGGAAGAGGCGGGACAAAAGCTGCGGTCCCATCGAAGAGACCGTGATCCTGGCAGGGTGCCCTTCTTCGCCGAAAATATCGAAGAAATGAACGGGATATCCTTTGTAGGAGAAGTCTTCGATCCCGAAGCGTTTGATGCGCTCCTGCATGTTCTCGCTGTCCTGTCCCGGTGAGAGCAGGCCGGAAACGTCGCCCTTGACGTCGCAGAGAAAGACCGGGACGCCGAGGTCAGAGAAGGACTCTGCCAGCACCTTCATGGTGGTGGTCTTTCCGGTGCCCGTGGCGCCGGCGATCAGGCCGTGCCGGTTTGCCATCTTCGGCAGCAGATACAGTTCTTTATCGGAATTGGCGATCCAGATCTTACCGTCTTTCAGCATATGCGCTCCTTTTTCCGGTGCTTTGTTATATCTTCCTAATATATAGTATAAAAACTTTTCTGTTTTATTTCAACGGATGCGTAAGGCTTTTTTATATTATTTGCTGATTTCCGAATCCGCTTGGCATCAGAGACTTTATATTATAATATAAAGACAGAATCCTATGAAAAAGGAGGTTGAGCCATGGCGTTTTTAACTGTTAATTTCATTTCAAAGAACCTGATGAGAACGGTTCCCGTCAATGTGATCCTCCCGGCGGACAAGCTGGTCTTCCCGGGGATGCCGGAACCGGAACAGAAGCCCTTTAAGCTGCTGATCCTGCTACACGGAGTCCTCGGGAATTATACCGATTGGGTGAACGGCACACGGATCCAGCGCTGGGCCGAGGAGAAAAACCTCTGCGTGGTCATGCCGTCCGGCGACAATGCATTCTATGTGGATATTCCTGAGAGCGGGAATTATTACGGAAAATTCATCGGCGAAGAGCTTCCGGCGATGATGCGGAAAATGTTCCATATCTCCGAAAGACGTGAAGACTGTTATATTGCGGGACTTTCCATGGGCGGCTTCGGCGCGATGCGGAACGGCCTTTGCTACCCTGAAACATTCGGAGCGATCGCAGCGCTTTCCGGCGCGTTCATTCTGCATGAGCCGAAGTCCGACGACGAAGAGATCGGAAGGATGGGCATCGAAAAGTACTGCTTCGGCACCATGAAGGAAGCCTGGTATTCCGTGAAAAACCCGCAGTATCTGGCGAAGGGGCTCGCAGAACGAAAAGCTGCCGGAGAAGCGGTCAGCTTCCCGAAGATCTACATGTGCTGCGGGACGGAAGACGGCCTGATTGGTCCGAATCATACGGTCCGGGACGACCTGATCGAAAAAGGCTTTGACGTGACCTGGGAAGAAGGCCCCGGCGGACATGAGTGGGATTTCTGGGACACCTATATCCGGAAGATACTGGACTGGCTGCCGCTGGACGAAGACAGCGCCGGCATCAATTCCGGGAACGTGGCAAAACCGGAGTAAGAAACAAAAAGTGCAGCGTGTTTTGAAGGAGGTCATCTATGGAAGACAGACGTGAAGTGCTGGCAGCGAAACGCTGGCCGGTCGAACGCATCACGGAATATCTGCGGCAGTTCGGAACGATCAAAGGCGTTAATTTCATCCCGTCCTACTGCTACGGTTATATCGAGATCTGGCAGAACTACCGCGAACAGGCGATCCGACGCGAGCTGGACTACGCTGTCCGGATCGGTATCAACAGTGTCCGCATCTTTATGAGCACCGCCCAGTGGCAGGTCCGCCGCGAGGAGAGCTTTGCCAACCTGGACCGTTTTCTTGACGAGTGCAAGGCGCGCGGAATCTCCGTGATGATGACCCTTGCCCCGGGAACCTGCATCAAAAAAGGCTATATGATGCAGCGGGAGAATCCGTTCATCATCAATTTCCGTCCCAACATGCATGACGCCAGCTGGCGTTTCGAAGGCACGGACCGCGAAGCCTGGCGCGACAACCGCGAAGAGATCAAGGCTTTCGGCCGCGAGATCATGACGCGTTATAAGACAGACGACCGCATCGCTTTCTGGGATCTCTGCAATGAATGCCCGGAGGTACGCCGCGAGATGCTTGCCGACCTCTTCGAAGTCGGCCGTGAAGTCGATCCGATCCAGCCGCTGACCGCCTGCTGGGAAGCGCACGATATCTCGGACGTCATCACCTTCCACTGCTACCGGAACCCGCACAACAACGATCCGACCTTCCCGACCGCGGACGAGCGCCGGAACTTCTGGGAGGAACTCGACTACGCGCTTTCGTTCGGCCGCCCGGCCCTCTGCACCGAGTGCATGGCCCGTACCATCGGCAACGAACTCGAAGGCTTCCTGCCGGTCTACCAGGAGCACAAGATCGGCTTCTATGTCTGGAGCCTGGTAGAAGGCAGCGCGCAGTACCGCTATCCCTGGCACTGGCCGGAGGGCTCGCCGGAGCCGCGGCGCTGGTTCCACAGCCTGCTCTATCCGGACGGAACGCCCTACGATGAAAGCGAGATGAAGCTGATCAAAGACTTCCATTACGAGCTGTAGATCACGGTCTGTCCGCGTGAAAACGCAGAACGTCAGTCACACAAAAAAGGCCCGGAGCCTCATGCTCCGGGTCCTTCTTTTTGTTCCGGGGAGATTCCCGTTTTCGTTTTCCTGCCGTTTTACGGAAGGACGATCTCGGCACAGGCGGTGCCGGCCTTTGCGTGGGCCGCCTTTACTTTGATCACGTCGCCGCTCTTGCCTTCCACGATATAGCTCACGCGCTTCTTCGCTTCCGCACTCTTGTCGGTGGAGATGTTGCCGTAGAAGAACACGCCTGTGACCGTCCTGGAGTAACCGGACAGCTGGCCGAGTTCTTCGGTCTCCTTGCCGGCGATCAGCTTCGCGTTTTCCAACGTCAGCGTGACCGGCTTATCGACCTTCAGCTTCATCGCCTCATCCGTCAGGTTGGTCGGCAGGTAGCCCACGTTGCCGACGGTCACCGTCAGCTTGTAGATGCCTTCTGACACCTGCTCCGCCTTCGCGCAGTCGATCACAAGACGCGGCGCCGCGTTCGCAAAGCGGATGTTGAAGCGGGTATCGTTCTCGCACTCGGTCAGCAGCAGGTCTTCCGGCGGATTCTGATGGGTGAACTTGTAGTTGAAGCCGCCGATCTCGACTTTCCCGAGGTCCGGGTGTTCAAAGGGCTTCCAGCTGACGAAATACTGCGGACAGTTCTCCTTCACCCACTTGACGCAGGCGTTGAAGCGCTCGATGGTCTTCCGCTCTTCGAAGATGTGCGCGCCCCAGTCGTAGGGAACGCCGGCCTTCTTGTTGATGTCCCAGAACTCCACGGTGTACGCCGGGATGCCCTGGGTCTGGTACATCCAGTCATCCAGCGCGCCGCTGTCGTACATATCCTGGTCGATCATGAAGGAGTCGAAGATGTTCATCGGCTTGTAGCCTAGTTCCTCTTCGCCCATCTTCGCGATCGCCTTGAAAGCGGCGATATCCGCTGCCGGCGCTGTCTTTGCCGCCCTGGTTCCCGGGGGATATAAAAGGATGCCGCCGGAGGTGTGGCCGATCGCCGCGCCGCAGATGTTCGGATGCGCG
>CADBQM010000257.1 GCA_902796795.1 uncultured Eubacteriales bacterium | reverse complement strand
TTCGGCATCCGCGGGCTCTTCCCGTTCTTCGCGCTCACGGGCACCAAGTTCCTGCCCGCGGTGCAGCAGCTGATGACGGTCGAACAGTACCTGACGGTCCAGGAACTGACGACGGTCTCCATGATCTACGACGCCTACGGCGATTTCGGCCTGCCGGGCGTCTTCGTGCTGTCGTCGCTCCTCGGTATAGTGATATCGTACTTAAGTGTACTCATCCGGCGGCGCCGGATGCTCGGTTACCTCTTGTATGCACAGTTCGGCATCTATATGCTGCTTTCCTTCTTTACCACCTGGTTTTCCAATCCGACCGTCTGGTTCTATTTTATCGCGAGCTTTGTGATCGCGCTTTATGTGACCCGGCCGGAGAAACGTTTCCGCTTCAGCCTGAAGGAGGTCTTCCTTCCGCGCGTTGAAGATGAAGGAGGACATTCATGAGAAGAGAAGAGATCATTGAAGAATTCCTGGATGAGCTTGCCTCAGCGTCTCCGGTGCCTGGCGGCGGCGGTGCTTCCGCGCTCGCAGGCGCATGCGGATGTGCATTGGCGGCCATGGTCTGCAGCCTGACCGTGGGAAAGAAGCGCTATCAGGCGGTCGAAGAGGAGATCCGCGCGGACCTTGCCTACCTGAACGAGATGCGCGGGATCTTCCTCTCGTTTATGGACAAGGACGAAGAGGTCTTCCTGCCGCTGTCAAAAGCCTACGCACTTCCGAAGGAAACAGAAGAAGAGAAGGCGTCGCGGGACCAGGTGATGCGGGAACTTCTGAAAAACGCGGCGGAAGTACCGCTCCGTCTTTTAGAGCTTGCCGATACAGTCCTCGATACCGTCCTTGACGTGGCAGAGAAAGGCAGCAGGCTCGCGATCAGTGACGCGGGCGTTGCCGCGGCGTTCATGGAGACCTGCGCCTCCGGCGCTGTCCTGAACGTCAGGATCAATACCAGGGTCCTGAAGGATGAAGAAATGAAGAACTATCTCGAGGAACGGACGGAAAAATTGTACCGTTCGGCCTCGGAAAAGTGCGCAAAGATCCGTGGGATCGTTGCAGGAAGGTGAGTGTATGCAGCTGTTGAAAGGACTTCCCGCAGCGAAGAAGATCACTGCGGAGGTAAAGGAAAAAACATCAAAAATGTCCCGCCCGCCGAAGCTCATGATCGTCAGGATCGGCGCGGACGAGGATGCGCTCTCCTATGAAAACGGCGCGAAAAAGCGCATGGAAAAGGCCGGGATCGCGTGTGAGGTCCGCGCGTTTGACGCGGACGTCGAGACGGAAGAATTCTACGAAGCCTACGCGGCCTTGAACCGGGATCCGGAAACGGACGGCATTCTTTTATTCCGCCCGCTGCCGAAGCGCTTTTCCATGGAGAAGATCGAAGCGCTGACCGACCCCGAAAAGGACGTGGACTGCATGTGCACCGTCAATATGGGCCGGCTTTTCCTCGGACAGGAGGGCTTTAAGCCCTGTACCGCCCAGGCCGTTATCGAGATCTTAAAATATTATGAGATCCCGCTGACAGGAAAGCGGGCGGTCGTCATCGGACGTTCGGCGGTCGTCGGAAAACCGCTCGCGATGCTTCTGCTTTCCGAGAACGCGACGGTAACGGTCTGCCATACACGGACGAAGGACCTCGTAGAGCGCGCAAAAGAAGCGGAGATCCTCATTACCGCCGCGGGACAGGCGGAGATGGTGGACGGAAGCTTTGTCAGCGAAGGCACCGTGGTGATCGACGTCGGCATCAACGTCCGTCCGGATGGGACGCTCACGGGAGACTGTGCCTTCGACAGTGTTTCTGAAAAAGCGGCAGCGCTTACACCGGTCCCGGGCGGCGTCGGCAGTGTGACGACCTCGGTGCTTGCCCGGCAGGTGCTGGAGGCTGCCTTGAAGAAAGGAGAATGAGATGAAGGTAACAGCGGTACTCGGAAGCCCGCATGAGAACGGCGCTTCTTCAACGATCGCACGGGAGATACTCCGCGGCGCGAAAGACGCCGGCCATGAAGTCGTCGTCTATGAACTGAACAAAATGAACGTAAAGGGCTGCCAGGCCTGCGGCTCCTGCAAGAAGAACAACATCGACTGTGTGCTGAACGACGATCTGAAGCCTTACTGGAAAGACCTGCACGAAAGCGGCGCGCTCATCGTTTCCGCCCCGAACTACTGCTCGCAGGTCAGCGGGGATATGATCATGTACATGAACCGCCATTACTGCATGATCGGCATGAAGGAGGGCAAGGGCTTTGTCCGCCTGCATCCGGGGATCAAACTGATCGGCGTGTTCTCGCAGGGAAATGGCGATAAGGAAGCCTACAAAGACAATTATATGTGGTATCTGAATGATTTCTGCAACCGGGACATGGTGCTGGAGAAGATGATCGTGCACACCAGGAACGATTCCCTGGAACCGGATTCGGAGATCATGAAGGAAGCCTACGAAGCCGGAAGGAACCTGTGAGGTGGCAATGGGAAGAGAAGACGCGGAGGTCACGGTCAGGATCCGCTACATCTCGAAAGAGATCGAAAAACTGCGCTACGTGGACGGACGGTCTGACTGGATCGACCTGCGCTGCGCAAAGGAAACGGTATTGAAGCAGGGCGAGGCCGCCCTGATCCCGCTCGGCGTCGCGATGGAGCTGCCGGAAGGCTATGAGGCACACGTCGTCGCCCGCAGTTCCAGCTACCGGAATTTCGGGATCATCCAGACGAATACCTTCGGCGTCGTGGACGAAAGCTACTGCGGCGACAATGACGAGTGGTGCTTCCCGGTGATCGCGCTTAGGGATACGGTGATCCACGTGAACGACAGGATCGCGCAGTTCCGGATCGAAAAGCACCAGCCACGGATCTCTTTTGCCGAGACCGAACACCTCTCCGGCGAGGACCGGGGCGGTTTCGGGACGACCGGCATCCAGTGAATAAGGAGTATGAGATGGAGATCAGCCAGTATATCAAGAACCTTCAGGTGCCCGAAGGCCCGGTCGACGTGGTCCTGGACACCGATACCTTCAATGAGATCGACGACCAGTTCGCGCTTTCTTATTTACTGAAGTCCGGCGAGAAGCTGAACCCGAAGGCCTTTTTCGCCGCGCCGTTTTTCAACCATCATTCGGCTTCCCCCGGGGACGGCATGGAAAAGAGCTATGAGGAGATCCTGCGTCTCCTTCAGCTTGCGGGACGCGAAGAGCTGATCCCGCGTGTTTTCAAGGGATCTTCTTCCTATCTGCCGGACGAGAAGACGTCGGTCATTTCACCGGCCGCGGAAGAACTGATCCGGCTCGCGGCTTCCTATACGCCGGAACGTCCGCTTTATGTGGTCGCGATCGGCGCGATCACGAACGTGGCTTCCGCGCTCATCATGGCGCCGGAGATCGCGGAAAAGATCGTGATCGTCTGGCTCGGCGGGAACGGAAGAGAATGGAACGATTCGAACGAGTTCAACCTGATGCAGGACATTGCGGCCGGCCGCGTCGTATTCGGCTCCGGCGCACCCGTGATCCAGCTTCCCTGCAGCGGCGTCGTTTCCGCTTTTACGGTCTCGATCCCGGAGCTTACCGCCTATTTTGAAGGGCGGAACCCGCTCTGTGATTTCCTGGTAAAGCGGGTGAAGGATGAGGTCGCCTCCTATGCGGCGGGGATCTGCGTTTCCCGCGTCATCTGGGACGTGACGTCGATCGGCTGGCTCCTGAACGACGGGGACCGCTTCATGAAGATGCGGCTCGCAGAAGCACCGGTGCCGGAATATGACGGCCGCATGGCTTATGATAAGGACCGGCTGGCCGGCTACGTATATCATATCAAGCGGGATGCGCTGCTCACCGACCTCGCGATGAAGCTGACAGACGGAAAGTGCTTCTGAAACGGCAAAAAACAGCAGGCGGAAGGACCGCCTGCTGTTTTTTTGTGCCTTCTTATAATTCAATGCCGTTCTGCTTCAGCAGTTCGCGCGCACTTTCGACCGAATCGATGCCCGCCCGGTTCTTGATGGGGGCGAATTCCTTTTCCCTTTCCACTTCGTAGGGCAGGCAGGAATCCGTGAGATGGATCATATCGAGCACGAGCGTCTCGAATTTATAGCCGTTCGGTTCCGAAGGGCTGACCGCGTTTCCTTCCTCATCGAGGCAGGGGATCTTCTTTTCCACGATATGCAGCGGGAGTTTCTGTTCCGCGAGCCGGAGCAGTTTTGAGAAACGGAAGCAGTAATTCAGGATCACGCCGTAATTGTAGCTGAGCTCGCCGTTTTCATCCCGGGAAGTCAGCATTTCGTCCGTCATCTCGTAGTATTCGACGATCGACGGCCGGCCGTCTTCCAGGCACAGGACGCCGACACGCTCGTCCGGCGCAGCCTTTTTCACGACCTTTCCGGCGCAGTCGCGGCCGGAGAGAGCGAAAGCCCCGAGATAGCAGGGGTCGTTGACCCGGACCAGCACGTTGTCGACGCCGAAGACACTTAAGTATTCGATGCCCTCCGCCTCCAGCATCCTGTCAAGGCCGGCTTTTACGAGAGAAGAGAACCAGCCGCCGTTGCCGTTCGGCGAGGAGGCCAGTTTCCATTTTTCTTCGAGCAGCAGCTTTCCGTCCCGGCCTGCGCAGGGCGCGGTCTCCTGCATGAAGAAAAAGACCTTTTCCGGGTCATAGCCGAAAAAGCGGTGTTCGGTGAGGAAGCCGACGGTCGCTTCATGATTGAGCTCCGAAGTCATGATGAGGAGCGGAAAACAGCAGCCAGCTTCCTCCGCGATGGCCAGGATGTTCCTGAACACACACTCGAAAATGTACAGCGGTTTTGTGATGCCGATGTCAAAAGTACCCTTCGGCCGGTCGGAACCGAGGCGCGTCCCCATGCCGCCTGCGAGCAGCACGGCAGCGGCTTTTCCTTCCCTTAAGATCTTAAGGCCCTCTGCACGGAAACGTTCTTCCTCCGCCCGGATCTCCGGGACCGTCAGGGCGCCGAGGGGAGTAAAGCTCCCGCGTTTTTCGGACGCGTGATCACTCAGCGCAGATAAAACGGAAAAGTCGGTCCTTTCGATCTGATCGAGCAGGGATCTCTGTTCGTTGGCGGACAGCGTGTCATAGAAACGCAAAAGCTGCAGCTGCCCGCATTCTTTCAGCCTGGAAGCGGCTTCTTCATAAGTCATTTCTGATACCCGGAGATCCCCTGAAAACGGGACTCCGGTTCTCCTTTCCGGGGAAATAAAGACCGGGTCCGAATCGGAAAACCATGCCCGGACGGGAGGTCCTTCTGCCCGCATTATACAGGAAAGGCCTGCCGCGGTCAACTTGACAAAAGACCGGACGGCGTCTAAAGTTTTAGAGGGAGGACGGATGATGAAGAAAAGACTGGTATCCGGTTCACTGATCACACGTATATTCAGCATCTCGATGGCCGTCATCGTGATGCTGCTGATCACGCTGAACGTCAGTATCATCCTGAATGAGCACCGTGCTGCCCGCGAAGAGGAAGAGAACGCGCTCCGGCTGGAGATCGGCTATATTGAAGAAGCACTCGCCCAGATCGAGAGTTTTACCCGTGAGATCCG
>CADBQM010000256.1 GCA_902796795.1 uncultured Eubacteriales bacterium | reverse complement strand
CGATCATTTCGCATGCCATTGCCCGGGAGTATCTCTATACGGAAACCCCCGGGCTTTCTTATGCCCGCAGTCATCGGCTCTGATAAAAGAAAAGGAGAAAGATCATGAGTAACTACAGATTTGAGACCCTTCAGCTGCACGTTGGACAGGAAGCGGCGGATCCGGCGACCGACGCCCGCGCCGTTCCGATCTACCAGACGACGTCTTACGTCTTCCATAACAGCAAACACGCTGCCGACCGTTTCGGACTGGCGGATGCCGGCAATATCTACGGCCGTCTGACGAACTCCACGCAGGAGGTCCTGGAAAAACGGATCGCGGCGCTCGAAGGCGGCAGCGCGGCGCTTGCCCTCGCATCCGGCGCAGCAGCGATCAACTATACGATCCAGGCCCTGGCCGCGAACGGCGGACACATCGTCGCACAGAAGACCATCTACGGCGGCAGCTACAATCTGCTCGCCCACACCCTGCCGCAGTACGGCATCACGACCACTTTCGTGAACGCGCATGACCTTTCCGAAGTCGAGGCCGCCATTCAGGAAAACACCCGCGCCGTCTATCTGGAGACCCTGGGCAATCCGAACAGCGACATTCCGGACATCGACGCCATTGCAGAGATCGCGCACCGTTACGGGCTGCCGGTCGTCGTCGACAACACTTTCGGCACGCCGTATCTCATCCGCCCCATCGAGCACGGTGCGGACATCGTCGTCCACTCCGCTACGAAGTTCATCGGCGGCCACGGGACGACACTCGGCGGCATCATCGTGGAATCCGGGAAGTTCGACTGGAGTAAGAGCGGCAAATATCCGAACATCGCCGCCCCGAATCCGAGCTACCACGGTGTTTCTTTCTATGATGCGGTCGGTCCGGCAGCCTTCGTGACCTTCGTCCGCGCGATCCTGCTCCGCGACACCGGCGCCACGATCGCCCCGTTCAGTGCTTTCCTGCTCCTGCAGGGCGTGGAGACACTCTCACTCCGCCTGGAGCGCCACGTCGAAAACACGCTCAAGGTCGTCGACTACTTAAACCGCCATCCGCTCGTAGAAAAGGTCAACCATCCTTCGCTCCCGGAACATCCGGACCACGCGCTTTATGAACGTTACTTCCCGAACGGCGGCGGCTCGATCTTCACCTTTGATATCAAGGGCGGCCAGGAGGAAGCCTGGAAGTTTATCGACAGCCTGAAGATCTTCTCGCTGCTCGCGAACGTCGCAGACGTGAAGAGCCTGGTGATCCATCCGGCTTCCACCACGCATTCGCAGCTTTCCGCGGAGGAGCTTGCCGATCAGGGCATCCACCCGAACACGATCCGGCTGTCCATCGGCACCGAACACGTATACGACATCATCGAAGACCTGGAGAACGGCTTCAAGGCACTGGCCTGACCGGATCAGGGAAAAAGAGAAGAACCGCCGGCACAGGCAGAGGAGGAAAATATGGGAAAGATCTACAAGGGTACGCTGGACCTGATCGGCAATACGCCGCTCGTGGAAGTTACGAATATTGAAAAGGAACTGGAGCTTCAGGCGACGGTCCTCGTGAAGCTGGAATATTTTAACCCGGCCGGCAGCGTAAAAGACCGCATCGCGAAGGCGATGATCGAAGACGCGGAGCAGAAAGGCCTCCTGAAGGAAGGTTCGGTCATCATCGAGCCGACCAGCGGCAACACCGGTATCGGGCTTGCGGCCATCGCTGCCGCCAAGGGCTACCGCATCATCCTGACGATGCCCGAGACCATGAGCGTGGAAAGAAGGAACATCCTGAAGGCCTACGGTGCGGAACTCGTGCTGACGGAAGGCGCGAAGGGCATGAAAGGCGCGATCGCGAAAGCGGAGGAGCTCGCAAAGGAGATCCCGGACAGCTTCATCCCGGGCCAGTTCGTGAATCCCGCAAATCCTGCCGTCCACCGTATGACGACCGGGCCGGAGATCTGGAATGATACCGACGGGAACGTGGACATCTTCATCGCCGGCGTCGGTACCGGCGGTACCCTGACCGGCGTCGGGGAATACCTGAAGATGCGCGACCCGGACATCCGGATCGTAGCGCTCGAGCCCGCGGACTCGCCGGTCCTCTCCGAAGGAAAAGCCGGCGCCCATAAGATCCAGGGGATCGGGGCCGGCTTCGTTCCGGAAGTATTAAATACGGCGATCTACGATGAGATCATCAAGGCAGAAGCCGCGGACGCCTTTGAAACGGCCCGGCTGCTCGCCCGCAGGGAAGGCATCTCCGTGGGCATCTCCTCCGGTGCCGCGCTCTTCGGCGCGATCACGCTCGCGAAACGCCCGGAGAATAAAGGCAAGGTCATCGTCGCCCTGCTGCCGGACAGCGGGGACCGCTACTACTCCACGCCGCTGTTCACCGG
>CADBQM010000255.1 GCA_902796795.1 uncultured Eubacteriales bacterium | reverse complement strand
GTCCGGGCTTTGAAGCTTTTACTGAAATGATAGGCGTCTGAGAAGCCGCACTCTTCCGCGATCTCCGCCAACGGGCGGCGGACAGCGGCGAGGCGGCTTTTCGCATATTCGATGCGCAGCCGGAGGAGGAAGGCCTTGGGACTTTCCCGGAACCGCTCCTGAAAAAGCCGGTCGTAATAACGGGTGCTGCAGCCGGCGATCTCTGCCAGCATTTCGATCCGAAGCCCGTTCTCCATGAAATGCTTTTCCAGGTATTGGAGCGATTCCAGAAATGCATCGCTCCCGGCACGGGGCGCTGCGGTGAAGGTCTGGCGTTCGACGGCAGCCAGCAGCTGGTAAAAAAGCCCCTTCATCATATTCCGGCAGCCCGGCAGCTGCCGTGCATACTGGGTACAGATCTGGTCGAACAGCGCGGAAACTTCTGTGCTGTTTTTCAGCGGCAGCGAGAAAGGCGCGTAGCTGTTCATACCGTCCGACCGGTCCTCAACGGTGAGAAAATTCAGGTAATACAGGCGTGTGGGCGTCTTTCGTTCGATCCGGTAGCTCCTTCCCTGGGGCAGCAGCACAAGGCTTCCGGCCTCGGCGGGAATACGCTGCGTCCCGTAATAATAATCTGTGCTGCCGCTTAAAAATAAAACGAGCCCGTTCGAGCTGCGTGCCGGCGTGTGGATATCGTGCTCTATCGGGAATTCTGCCGGTGTAGCAAACAGGATCTCTTTCAGATCCGGATCAAAATCTGTCATTTTTACATGCCTTTCTGTAGTTTTGCTTTTCTGATTATAACATGATTTCAGAAGAAAATGGCTGAAATAAATGACAAAAATCAGTTGTTTAGTTCTGAAAATTACATGTTTTCCGATTCTCCCATTGCGGGATGTAATTTTGTCCCTATACTGAAGGCAGATCTTGAATGAAGATCAGCGGAGGAGGACAGAAGATGAGATCTGTACAGCCTGAAGATTTTTATAAAGACCGGCCTTTTATCCAAAACGAATATGAAGAAGGTCCCTGGGACGAAGCAAGCGGTCTTCCGCCGGAGGAGATTGGAAAGCTGCTGCGGGAATATGCAGAAACGCACCGGGAGGACCCGTATCCGGTCGTGACAGCGCATGAATACCGGATCTTGCTGGAGAACGCACAGCTGGGGATCAATCCGCACCAGCTGTTTCCGGATAAGTTAAGGCACGGGGCATCCTATGTGAAGGATGCGACGAATTCCGTGCTGGAGCTTCTCAGGAAGGAAGAATATAACCGGGTCTTCGAAGAGAAGTGCCCGGCCGCGTGGCATCAGCGCCTGCTGCTGAAATACTGCGGGATAGCGGTACCGGATGCGGACGTCTGGCATACGGTGCCGGATTTTGGCGAGGTCCTCAGGCTTGGGCTGCCCGGGCTTCTTGACCGGGTGATCGCCGAAAAAGTGAAAAAGCTGGAAGCCGGGACGCTGACGGAAGCGCAGGAGATCTTCTACGAGGCGGAAGAGATCGCCTTCCGTGCGCTGAACACTTATGTGGAGCGCCTGAAGGATGCAGCGGGAGCAGCCGGCCTCAGGCGCTATCAGGAGGCGCTGCAGCACTTGCTGGCAGCCCCGCCGGAAAGCCTCTATGAAGTGCTCTGCCTGACGCACATCGTGATGAATGTCGAAGAGCTCGGGATCGAACGCTGCCGTTCGCTCGGGCCGATCGACGTGCTTTATACACCGTATTATGTGCGGGATCTGGAGCGCGGCCGGGAAACCAAAGACTCCGTCCGGGAGATGTTCCGCTATTTCTTCCAGAAGCTCGCGGCGGAAAAACGCTATGCGGACCAGCCGGTCTGCATCGGCGAAGCCTGGGAAAGCGATGACTGCCCGGCGGCAGAACTGATCACGCTGATGCTGGAAGCTTACCGGGAGCTCGACATCCACAATCCGAAGCTGCATGTGCGGATCCGAAAAGACTACTCGGTGAAATTCCTCCGGATGCTGGCCTCAATGATCCGGGCAGGCAATTCTTCCATGGTGCTTCTGAACGACCGTGCGGTACTTGCGGCATACCGGCGCATCGGCCTGCCGGAGGAGCTCACAAGCCACTATATCCCGATCGGCTGCTACGAAATGACCGTTATGGGGGAAGAGGACGCCCGCATCTGTGCTTCCTGGATCAATCTGGCCAAGGCCTGCGAATATACGATCAGCGGCGGTTATGATCTTCAGGCGCACCTGTACCCGGGGCTCCGGACAGAGGAACCGAAAGACTTCGAAGCTTTTATGGAGACCTATTACCGGCACCTGCGCTCCGAGATCGATGCCGTCATAAAGGTCGTGGACGAGATGGCGCGCTTCACTTATGCGGCGAATCCCTCGCCCTATTATTCCGGTACGGTGCGGTCCTGCGTGGAGCGGGGCAGGGATGTTTTCGACGGCGGCATGAACTACCGGAACCAGTCGCTGAAATGCTTTGCGATCGCGAGTGCGGTAGATGCGATCCTGGCTGTGAAAAAATATGTTTATGAAGAAAAACGACTGACACTTGCTGAATTTTCTGATATCCTGTCGAAGAACTGGAAAGGAAAAGAAGCGCTGAGAAGCGAGATCCTGAGAGATCCCGTCAAGTACGGCAACCATCTTCCCGAAGCCGACCGGCTTGCGCGGGAGATCTTTGATTTCTGCGGACGGGAGATCATCGGCCGGCCGACCTCGACCGGCGGCGTGTAC
>CADBQM010000254.1 GCA_902796795.1 uncultured Eubacteriales bacterium | reverse complement strand
CCTTTGCCGCTGTCCGCGGCCTTCGCCGTCTCATAGATGTTCCGCGGATCCGGAGAAGCAAAGATATTGCCGCAGGTCGCCGCGTCCGCAAGCCCCCGCCCCACAAAGCCGGCAAACATCGGCTCATGGCCGCTGCCGCCGCCGATCACGAGCGCGACCTTGTCCTTCCGCTTATAGCGGTACAGGATCCCGTTGACCTTCGGATGTTTGACGTAATAACGCTCATGGGCGCTGATAAAGCCCTCCAGCGACTCTCTTACGATATCGTCCTTTGCGTTGATGATCTTTCTCATAGCCTTCCCCTGTTCTCAGCAAAAAGTGATGTCGACGGTCCCGCGGATCTCAGGAAGCGCGAGTTCCCCGTTCTTGAAGGTAAAGGGAACGCTTTCTCCGTCCACAGTGACCGTATCCACCTTTTCCACAAACGGCAGCACGAGCCGGTCCGCCGCAAGGCAGCCTTCCGTGATGTTCAGCACTGCTTCTTTTCCGCCCGGCAGGATCTCAAAGGTCCCGTAGGCGCCGTCCACAGAGAAGAAGGTCCCGAAGCCCTTCTCCCGGTCCCATTCGGTCTTCAGCGGGTCGAAGCCGATCTTCTTTTCCGGCAGGTCAAAGATAAAGCCGGCCGCGATCGGGATCAGTGCAAACGAAGCCATCGAGCGGGCGTAATGTCCGCCGCATTCGATCTCGTTGTAGGGATTCCGTTTCTTTCCGTCGTAACGGTCCCGCACCGCCTTGACGACCTTCACCGCGTCTTCATGACGGCCATTTGCCATCAGCAGCCCTGCGAGTGCGTACTCAAAGCCGTGCATCGTTTCTTCCGAATACGGCACGGAGATCGACGGATGCACACGGCCTTCCGGATAGGAAAGCATCAGCGTGCCGCCTTCATCGTTCAGGTAGTAGTTCCGCCAGGGATTCGAGAAGCCGCGGAAGCTCTCATGGTGGTTGTATTTCATCAGGCTCTTCAGCGCCGTCTTCTTCCGTTCCGGGTCAAAGACCGACGGCAGGCGGTTGATCGCCGCGTGCCAGTCGCCCAGCATCTGGTCGATCTCGCAGCCTTCCCCGATCTGGTATTTCAGTTCTCCGGTCTCCGGGTTCCAGTAGGTGCTGCGGACGTCGTTCGAAACGAGCGAGACCATCGCGTCCGCGTATTTTTCGAGCAGTGCGCGGTCCTTGAGGTCCACCTTCTGGTAATAATATTCGCCGTTCCAGAGCTCCTCTTCGGTCTTCTTCTGTCCTTTTTTAAAGAGTTCGCGGTACTCTGCGGCGCTCTCGGTCTCGCCGAGATGCTCCGCGATCGCGGCGCCGGCCGCAAGCGCTTCAAGGTACATCGACTGCAGCCAGGAGGAAGGGCCGAAAAGCTCCATGTCCAGCGTATGATGCTGACGCCCTTCCAGGAGGCCGTCCTTGTCTGCGTCCCAGCCGAAGGGGTTCTCCGGGCTCCAGGCAAATTCCAGCGCCTTTTTCGCGAGCGGCCAGGTCTCCTTCAGATACGCCTCGTTTCCGGAAAGCTTCCAGTCGCGGTACAGCTTGATGATCCCGCCCATCTGGCCGTCCACACAGGGCATCAGGATGCCGTCGTTTCGTCCGAGCGGGAGCGGCAGACGGAAACGCATTCCGCCGTTTTCCTGCAGATTATACTTATAATCCAGCGTATGCATGCTGCGTTCCAGCGACGGGAAGAGGAAGCAGAGCGCGTAGGCGTAGTTCCAGACGTGCGTGCAGGAGCCTTCGCAGGAGCCGGACCACTGGTTCATGCCCTCCCAGCCGTAGAAGGAACCGTCTTCTAAAAGCATGCAGGTCGGCGTATGGAGGACGGAAAGCGCGGAAATGGCGGCGTTCAGCATCACCGGGTCCAGCGTCGTTTTCTTAAGCGCCGCGATGAAGGCTTCGGTCCGTTCCTTCAGCTCCGTGAACTTACCGGCGGCATAGGCGTTGGAATCCGCGGAATCCTTCCAGACTGTCGCGTAGTAATTCTTCCAGAGGACGTCCTTTCCGTCCGCATCCTTCATCGGATCCCAGTAATTGTAATAGTTGGGGATATTCCAGGAAAGCACGAAACGGAATACGTGGCTCATGCCGGCGCCGATCTTCTCCGTTACGGTCACCGTGCAGGTATCCAGTTCTCCGTCAGTCCCGTAGTCACGCGCCGAAAGGCCTTCCGGCGTATTGAACTCCCGCCAGTAGGTCGCGACGCCGTCCTGCCAGCTGCCGCGGTACCAGTCGACGACACTCTTCACCGCGCCGCCGGAACCGCTTAAGGAAAGGTCACCGTAGCCGGCCTCGTCTTCCGCGTCCCCGGCATTCTTCATATAGACGCCGTTCCCCGCGGGAAGCAGGCTGTTCCTGCTCTTTTCGAAGAGGTTCCGGAAGCTGAACGCCGCTGTATATTCGATCTCTTCCGCTGCCGTATTCTGCACACAGATCTCAAAAAAGGCTGCGGGGATCACCGAGTCCTTCACGTCGTTCGGGATCATCGGATTGAAGGCCGTGACCGTGATGTCGCCGGGGAAATCCGGATCAGAAAGTGAAAGCCGCGCGAAGGGGAAGTCTCCTTCAAAGGACCAGTTCCTGAAATGGCTGAAGCCGACCATCGTAAAGGCGGCCTGGCCGTGGCCGTAGCCCGCGTTGAAGACTGTTCCGCCATACTGCCCGGTAAGATCCTTCAGCTGGTCGCCGTTCAGAACCTTTGCGACGACGCTGCCATCCTCTTTCTTTGCCCGGATTGCCATATGGCTGTAGCCGTTCAGGCTGCCCTGGGAAGGCCGGTTGTTCAGTTCCACGTCGATAAAGCGGCCGTTTCCCGTATAGCCGATCGAGCCTGAGCCAATGCCGCCGATCGGCAGAATGATCTCTTTCGTATATTCTTTTTCGTAGAACATCGTGTTCCTCCTGTGTCCTTTTTCAAGGGAATGCTCTTTCCTGCCTATAGAAAAGGCCGCCGTACAGAACGCACGACGACCTTTTGAAAACATAGTGAATTATTCTTCTGCCGCCTTCTTCGCGACTTCCTTGTCCTGGACGTCTTTCGGCGCCTGCTCGTAATGATCGAATACGATCGCGAACTCACCGATACCGCCGGTCATGGAACGAAGCACGGTGCAGTAGCCCTGCAGCTCCATCTCCGGAACTTCCGCTTCGATGACGGTCTTGCCGTTATGCGCGGGGTTCATGCCCAGCACACGGCCGCGGCGCTTGTTCAGGTCGCCCATGACGTCGCCGGTGTAGGTATCCGGAACGGTGACCTTCAGGTTCATGATGGGCTCCAGGAGCACCGGGCTGGCCTTCATGAAGCCGTCCTTGAACGCCATGGAGGTCGCGGTCTTGAACGCCTGCTCGGAGGAGTCGACCGGATGG
>CADBQM010000253.1 GCA_902796795.1 uncultured Eubacteriales bacterium | reverse complement strand
GTACCCGCTGATGATGCCCGTCATGCGGCTCTTCATGAAGCTGTTCCTGAAGATCGACATGTACGGCAGCGCGCGGGAAAGCCTTGCCGAAAAAAAAGTACCCGCGCTCTTCATCGCCGGGGAAAAGGATACGACGGTCCCGGCATCGCTCGTCCGGGAAGCGTTTGATACCGCGGCGGAACCGAAGCGCTTTCTGCTCGTACCGGGCGCGCCGCATGCGCTGACCCTTGCGGAGAACGAAGCGCTGGTCACGGAAACGCTCGGCAGCTTCCTTGACGAATGCCTGTGACGCGGCGCCGTCACGCAGATATTATCTGAAAACAGTCCGGTCTTCCGGACGGAATATAGAGAGGGGAATAGAACATGAAAGATTTTGTGATCATCCTGGACTCTGGCTGCGAACTGCCGGAGGAGTTCCAGCGGGAGGAAGACATCATCGTCGTCCAGGGGCACCTGATCCGGAACGACGGTGTGGAATTCCGCGCCTGCCAGCACTGGGGCGGGGACTTCGAACGCGAAACGTATTACGCGGAGATCAAGAAGAACCCCGAACGCTATTCCACGGCCCCGGCCAACGACACGGAATTCTTCGAAGTCTTTGAAAAATACGTGAAGGAAGGGAAAGAGATCCTTTCGATCTCCCTTTCCACCGGCATCTCGGGCGTATTTGATTTTGTGACGATCGCGAAAAAGCGGATCCTGGAAAAATATCCGGATGCCCGGATCGAATGTGTGGACTCGCTGCGTTTCGGCCCCGGCTTCGGCCTGCTCGCGCTCTACGCCGCGCGCATGCGGAAGGAAGGAAAGACCCTCGACGAAGTCAAGGATTACCTGGAAAAGAATAAGAACCGCTTTCATCAGATGGGCTGGCTCGACGATCTTTCCTTCGTCGCGAAGAAGGGCCGCATGACCCATGCGAAGGCTTTCATGGGCTCCCTCATCGGCATCAAGCCGATCGGTGAATTCGACTACAACGGCCTGACCACCGTGATCGGCAAGGTCAAGGGCGAAAAGGCCGCCTACCAGGCGATGCTCGGCTATATCGCGGAAACCATCGAGGATCCGGAAGACCAGATCATCTTCATCGCGCAGACGAACCGGCTCCGCCAGGCGGAAGCCTACAAGGCGATGATCGAAGAGCGCTTCCATCCGAAGGAAGTCTATATCAACGACGTTTACCCGACCTGCGGCAATAACATCGGGCCCGGGCTCATGGCAGCATATTATTACGGAAAACCGATCTCCGAAGGCCTGACGGAGGAGAAGGCGATCCTCGCGAAATATACCGGAGAAAAATAATGAAGCCACTGAAAAAACGCAGTCAGATGCTGCTCTATGCCTGCGGCGGCATGGGCGTCAACATGCTCAACCTGATGATGGGCTCATATCTCTGCAGTGCGCTGCTGATCGGCGGCTTCGGAGAGAAGGACCTGCCCTTCCAGACCTATCTCGGCAAAGACCTCGTCATTGCCGCGGTCTGGTCGGTCTTCGTCCTCGTCGCGAAGATCCTGGACGGGATCATCGATATCCCGATGGCGTCCTTCACGGATAACCTGAAGAGCCGCTTCGGCCGCCGGCGCCCGGCGCTCGTCATCGGCCTCGTCCCGATGGTCGTCTCGTTCCTGCTCTTCCTCCTGGTCCCGGACCGGTCCGGGGCAGGCATCCTGAACACGGTCTATTACGGCCTGCTGCTCTGTGTATTCTACAGCTTTTATACCCTGACGATGGTGACCTACTACGCCACCTTCACCGAGATCGTCGATAACGAAAAGGACCGCTTCTACATCTCCAACGTCAAGTCGGTCTGCGATATCGTTTACTTCATCCTCGGCTACGTGGCCGTCCGTGCCTTCTTAAACGGCACGAACATCCGGATCGTGGCGCTCATCGTGCTGCCGATCGTGCTCACGATGCTGATCCCGCTGTTCCTGATCAAAGAAAAGTCAACGCTCGACCAGGACCGCTCGGCGGAGGACAAAAAGACCGTCGATCTCGTGAAGTCCCTGGTCTACACCTTCCGGAATAAGGACTTCATCCTCTGGATGCTCGTCTATTCCTTCATGCAGTTCGGCGTGCAGCTCTTCCTCGGCGGCATCAACGAGTTCTTCTCCAAGGTGGGGATGAACATGATCTTTACGATGGTCGCCGCTTTCGCGCCGGTCCCGCTGACCCTGATCATCTACAACAAACTGACCGAAAAACGGGGCTTCGGCTTCTCATTCCGCTATACGCTGATCACCTATTCGGTCAGTATGATCGGGATGTTCTTTATCGGGCTCATGGCCCAGGGGACCGCAAAGGTCGTCTGCTCCATCCTGGGCGGGCTTTTTGCCTCGCTCTCCATCGGTTCGCTCTTCTCCGTGGCCTATTCCGTGCCGGCATATCTTGCGGCGGAGGATGAAAAGCGGACGGGCATCTCGCATTCCGCCATGTACTTTGCGGTGCAGGGCCTGTTTTCCGGCGTTTTCTCCGGTCTTGCGACCGGACCGGTGCTGACAGCCCTGAAGGGCTCCGAGCAGCACCCGACGGACGCGATGCGCTTTATGACGCTGGTCGCCGCGGCGGCCTGCCTGCTGGCGCTCGTGCTGACCTTCATCCTGCCGAAGAGCATCACCGGCCTGGGAAAGAACAAGGAGTAAAATGACTGAAAAACACTATCTTGACGGTACGGACCTGAAACAGATGTTCGGAAACGGCCTCCGTGTCCTGAAGAGCCGGGAAAAGGAGATCAACCGCCTGAACGTCTTTCCGGTCGCCGACGGCGACACCGGCATCAATATGCGGCTGACGCTCGAGAACGGCATGAAAAGGGCCGAGGATACGGAAGAGCTCGGCGCTTATATGAATTCCCTCGCGGACGGCATGCTGCTTTCCGCGCGCGGCAATTCCGGCGTCATCCTCTCCCAGCTCTTTAAAGGGATCGCGGACAGCCTGAAGGATCAGAAACGTACCGACAGCACGGGTCTTTTAATCGCACTCAAAAACGCGCATAAGACCGCTTACGAAGCGGTCGTCCGCCCGGTGGAAGGCACGATCCTCACCGTGGCGCGGGAAGGCGTTTTAAAGGCGGAGCGCCGCCTTACGGCGGACAGTACGCCGGAAGAAGTGCTCCGCGCGGTCCTGGAAGAGATGGAAGAGGAGCTTCTTCGCACGCCGGAGCTTCTGCCCGTTCTGAAAGAAGCCGGCGTCGTGGACAGCGGCGCGAAAGGGCTCATCTGCATTACGGACGGCATGTACCGCTTCCTGAAAGGCGAGGTCGTCCCGGATGCGGAAGGGGAAGAATTCCTGCCCGTGAGCGCCGAAGGACCGGACCTTTCTCTTTTTGACGAAAACTCCGCCTTTACCGACGGCTACTGCATGGAATTTATCCTGCAGCGGATGAACGACGTCCGTTACGACCAGGCCTTCGACGCGAAGCGTTTCATCGAAGAACTCTCCGCGCTCGGGGATTCCGTCGTCGCCGTACCGGCCGGCATGCGGCTGAAGGTGCACGTCCATACGAAAAAGCCTGCGCCTGTGATCCTGCTCGCGCAGAAGTACGGCGAGTTCCTGACGTTCAAGCTTGAGAACATGCAGGTCCAGCACAACGAGCACGACCTGAACATAGAAAACGCGGGCGCAGCAGAGGATGGGACCCCGGTGAACCTGATCGGCAGCGTCGCTGAGGACAGCCGTATCCTGAACGCGGAAAAGAAACCGCTGGCCGTGATCGCGGTCGCGAACGGCGACGGTATCCGGCAGATGTTTACCGACCTCGGCTGTGATATCGTCATCGACGGCGGGACCACGATGAACACCTCCACGGAGGAGTTCCTGCATGCCTTCGGACGCGTGAACGCCGACGCGATCGCGGTCCTTGCGAACAATAAGAACGTGGTCCGGGCGGCCGAACAGGCGCGCGAGCTCTTCCGGCGCGAAGACGTGCACATCCTGCCGACGACAACGCTGATGGAGGGCTATTTCGCGCTCGCGATGGACGTCCAGGACAGCGACGACGTCGCCTACCGCCTGGAACAGATGCAGCGCGGG
>CADBQM010000252.1 GCA_902796795.1 uncultured Eubacteriales bacterium | reverse complement strand
GGACGCGATGACGCTCATCGCGTAGTCCACGTAGAACTTCTCCATCGTCGGCTTTAATTCCACTTCCTGGATCTTGTCAAAAACATTTGCTTCCATGTATTCGTTTCTCCGTACAGGCCTTATGCCTGATTATCGATCGTCGCAAAGACGGCGTTCTTTTCGATGAACTCGCGGCGCGGTTCCACGCTGTCGCCCATCAGGATGTTGAAGGTCAGGTCGATCTCCGCCTTGGTCTCTTCATCGTACAGGACCTTTTTCAGTACGCGCCGGTCCGGGTCCATGGTCGTTTCCCAGAGCTGGTCCTCGTCCATCTCGCCGAGACCTTTGTAGCGCTGGATCTTATTGTTGTTGTCCCGGCCGACTTCCTGGAGGATCCGGGTCAGTTCTTCGTCCGAATAGGCGTACCAGATCTTCTTGCCTTTTTCCAGCTTGAAGAGCGGCGGCTGTGCCAGGTATACGTGCCCTTCCTGGATCAGGCCGGGCATGAAGCGGTAGATGAAGGTGAGCAGCAGCGTGCTGATGTGCGCGCCGTCCACGTCCGCATCGGTCATCAGGATGATCTTGTTGTAGCGGAGCTTGCTGATATCGAAATCGTCGTGGATGCCGGTGCCGAAGGCGGTGATCATCGCCTTGATCTCTTCGTTGCCGTAGATGCGGTCGAGCCGGGCCTTTTCCACGTTCAGGATCTTGCCGCGGAGCGGGAGGATCGCCTGTGTGTTGCGGTCGCGCGCCGATTTTGCGCTGCCGCCGGCGGAATCACCCTCGACGATGAAGATCTCCGACTGCATCGGATCGGAATTCGCGCAGTCGGCGAGCTTGCCGGGCAGCGCCATACCGTCGAGCGCCGATTTGCGCCGGGTCATATCGCGGGCCTTGCGGGCTGCTTCCCGCGCGCGCTGCGCCATCACGGACTTTTCGCAGATGATCTTTGCGACTGTCGGATTCTGTTCCAGATAATAGGTGAGCTGTTCGGTCACCACCGCGTCCACCGCGGCACGGGCTTCCGAGTTGCCGAGCTTCTGCTTGGTCTGGCCTTCAAACTGGGGCTCCGCGATCTTGACGGAGATGATCGCCGTCAGGCCTTCACGGATATCCTCGCCCGCAAGCTCCGGGTCCGCGTCCTTCAGGATCTTGTTCTCACGGCTGTATTTATTGAAGGTCTTCGTCAGCGCGTTCCGGAAACCGGTCAGGTGCATGCCGCCTTCCGGGGTATTGATGTTGTTGACGAAAGAATAGATCGATTCGGTATAGGCGTCGTTGTGCTGCATCGCGACTTCCACGAGAACGCCGTTCTTCTCGCCGTTGCAATAGATCACGTCGCCGTAGAGCGCCTGCTTGGCGTGGTTCAGGTGCGTGACGAACTCCCGGATACCGCCTTCATAATGATAGACGACGTCCTTTTCGTCCTCGCGGCCGTCGTGCAGCGTGATACGGAGTCCAGCGGTCAGGAACGCCATCTCCTGAAGGCGCGCCGCGACCGTATCAAAGTCGAAGACCGTCTCTTCGAAGATCTCCGGGTCCGGATGGAAGGTGATCGTCGTACCGGTCTTATCAGCCGGGCAGTCGCCGACGATCGTCAGCTTGTCCATCGTGATGCCGCGGGAATAATGCTGGCGGTAGATCTTTCCCTCATGGAAAATATCGACGACCAGGCTGTCCGAAAGGGCGTTGACGACCGACGCGCCGACGCCGTGCAGGCCGCCGGAGACCTTGTATCCCCCGCCGCCGAATTTGCCGCCCGCGTGCAGGATCGTAAAGACGACCTCTACCGCCGGGATCCCGGCCTTTTCATGAATGCCGACCGGAATGCCGCGGCCGTTGTCCACGACCGTTACCGAACCGTCCGCGTTCAGGCTGACGTTGATCTCATCACAGAATCCGGCCAGCGCTTCGTCGACCGAATTGTCTACGATCTCATAAACCAGATGATGCAGTCCGCGCGCGGACGTCGAACCGATATACATGCCCGGCCGGCGCCTGACCGCTTCCAGTCCTTCCAGGATCTGTATCTGACTGGCGTCATATTCGTTCATGTGGTCTTCCATAATCTTCTCCTCTTATCTCATTCCCTTTCGTAAGGCGCTGCCGTACCGTTCTTGATCCGGTAGACTTCATCAGCCTGAAAACCGTGGCTTAAAAAGTCTTCCATGCCGGTGCAGCTGATCAGCGTCTGTACGCCGGTAATGCTCTTTAACAGATCGTTCTGCCGTCCGGCGTCCAGTTCGCTCATGACGTCGTCGAGCAGCAGTACCGGGTATTCCCCGGATTTCTTCTTGACAAGCTCTATCTCCGCAAGCTTTATGGAGAGCGCGGAGGTCCGCTGCTGTCCCTGGGAACCGTAGATCCGGGCGTCCATGCCGTCCAGGTCGAACGCCATGTCGTCCCGGTGCGGTCCGACGGAAGTCGTTTTATTTTTCAGGTCCCTGCCCCGGTTCAGAAACAGTTCGTTCTGAAAATCCTCCACCGCTACGTCCGGCTCATAAAGAAGCTTCAGATGTTCTTTCCCGCCGGAGATCTTTTCATGTACCGGCGCGGTGATCCCGGAAAGCTCCTCTATGAAATCCTTCCGCCGTTTTATGATCTCTTTTCCCGAGGAAACGAGCTGTTCCTCCCAGATGTCCAGCGTATCCATGAGGGACGGTTCAAACGAAACGTCCTTCAACAGCTGATTACGTTGTTCCAGGGCTTTTTTGTAGCGGATCAGCGCGTTTAAATAGATCCGGTCCAGCTGGCAGAGCTCCGCGTCGATGAAACGGCGCCGTTCCTGCGGGCCTTCTTTCACGAGCTGCAGATCTTCCGGCGAGAAGATCACGCATTTCAGGGTCCCTAAATAATCCGCGCTTCTTCTCAGCGGAACACTGTTCACCGCGATCCCGCGGTGGCCGCCGCGTTTTAAATGCAGGTCGATGCGGTATTCGGTCCGGTTCTTTTCCGCGATCAGCTTGATGTGTGCTTCTTCCGCGTCTTTTCTGATCATTTCCCGGTCTTTGGCGTTCCGGTGGGACCTTGCGGAAAAAGCCAGCGAGACTGCTTCCAGGATATTGGTCTTTCCCTGTGCGTTTTCCCCGTAAAGAATGGTCGTACCCGGGGAAAATTCCATATGCAGGCGCTCGTAATTTCTGAAATTGTCAAGATCCAGCGATTTGATCAGCATTTTATTTCAGGATCGTGATCTCTTCGCCGTTATAGGAGACGATGTCCCCGGCATACAGCTTCCTGCCCCGGCGGGTCTCCGTCTCCCCGTTCACGAGGACTTCCCCGTTCTGGATCGCGATCTTGGCGTCGACGCCGTTCTCCGCGAGGTTCGCGGCCTTCAGCGCCTGCCCGAGCTTAATGAATTCTTCTCTTAAATAAATGACCATGATCCGCCTTTTCAGTCTTCGGTAAAGTTCACCGGCAGTACGACGTAGTTGTAGGAACCCTTGTCGTCCTTGATGGTGCAGGGATAGTTGTATTTCACCAGGTAGATGTCGATCTCTTCCTCATCGATCACACGGAGCGCATCCATCAGAAGCTTGGGATTGAACGCGATCTTCAGGTCCCTGCCTTCTTTATCGACCGGAAGGGCTTCGTTCATGGAGCCGATGGAGGACTTCAGGCGGAGACGCATCTCCCCGTCCTCGATCTCGATGATGACCGGCTTTTTGTCGCTCTCATTCGTGAGCAGCGTCGAACGGTCCAGGCAGTCGAGGAACATCCGCTTATTGACCTTGACCCTCGTCTCGTATTCTTCCCGGAGCATCGACTCAATCTTGAAATATTCGCCGTCGATCAGGCGGGAGACGACCTTGGTCTCGTCAAATTCAAACACGATGTGGTTCCGCGCGAACGAGACCGTCATGTCTTTTTCATGATCCGCGGCGATGATCTTGGAAAGATCGGAAAATGTCTTTCCGGGAACGATCGCAGTCACCGGCGTATAATTTCCGTCGAGCTCGTTCACACGAACCGAGATGCGGTGGCCGTCCAGCGTCGTCATCCGGATCCTGTCGCCGAGCACTTCCACGTAAACGCCACTCATCGCCGCGTTGATCTCGCTGTCCGCGGTGGAGAAGATGACCTGGCCGATCATTTCCCTTAAGGTAAACTGGGAGATGTGGATATCCGAGAGGACGTCGATCGCCGG
>CADBQM010000251.1 GCA_902796795.1 uncultured Eubacteriales bacterium | reverse complement strand
TTTATTGTGGTCGCGGTAGTCGCGGTCCCATCTGTCCTCGCCCCAGGTATGGTCGACCGGCAGGTCGTGCATTTTGTAGACCGTCTGTGTGCCGTCGCTCTTACAGAGCTTTCTGCCGAGCTTCGCGGCGCCGGCCGGGCAGACCTCCACGCATTTGCCGCAGGCGACGCATTTTTCGGCGTCGACGTGCGCGCGGTAGGCGGAGCGGGACATGTTCGGCGTGTTGAACAGCTGCGAGGTCCTGAGGCCGTAGCAGCTGCCGGGCGAGCAGTTGCAGATGCCGACGATGCGGTTCGGGCCGTCGAGGTTCGTGATCTGGTGGACGTAGCCCTTTTCTTCACTGCGCTTCAGCAGCTCCAGGACTTCTTCCTTGGTCACGTATTTTGCGTCCTTGCCGCTTTCGACCAGGAATTCCGCGATATCGCCGACGCCGATGCACATATGGCCTTCGATGTCGCCGACGCCTTCGCCGCGGATCCGCTGGGCCTTTCTGCAGGCGCAGACCATGGTGCAGAACTTGTCGTTCTCATCGAGCCAGTGGCTCAGGTATTCGACCGAGACCGACTGTGCCTCCGCGGGAATGGCCTTTTCGACCGGGATGACGTGCATGCCGATCCCGGCGCCGCCGGGCGGCACCAGCTTGGAAGCAAGCTCCAGCGGCTCCTGCGGCGCGAGATTGAACATCGTCGCAACGGCCGGGTCTTCGTCCGGGAGCGTGGGATGCTCGACCATGTATTCACCGCTGCCGACGACCCACTTCGGGACCCAGTACTGGATGTGATGGTCGGCGTTGTCGCGGTTCTGCTCCAGGATCCCGATCCCGGTCAGGCGGTCGATCGTCTTCTGGGTCTCTTCTGCAGACCAGCCGTTCTTTTCGGCAAGCTCGGCCGTCGTATAGCCGACGCGCCGCTTTTCGAAGGAGAGCATGAACTTCACTTCCTCCTTCGTCAGCAGCTTGTCTAGGATCCAGAAGTCCATGTCGTTCTCATGCATGCCGAACAGCTTCCGCGGAATGTTGTCGGTGATCATGAGCGCCAGTTTTTTAACCAGCTTTGCCTTTTCCGGATCGTCGCAGTGATGTGGAACAGCCTGTCCGTAATCCCGTTCATTGACATGGATCTTCGGATTGACTCCTTTTTTCATTATGAACTCCTCATTGTTGATTCAGCCGCGGAAAACGCCGGCTTACATGATATTGATCTTGATCGAAAGATCACTTACCGGGTAGCTCACGCAGGCGTGGAACCAGCCGAATTCCTTGTCCATCATGCGCCTGCCGTCGCCGAATTCCGGTACGAAGATCTCACCGGAAAGAAGCTTCGAACGGCAGTAGCCGCACTCGCCGCAGCGGCAATGCGTATCGACCGGGATCCCGGCGCGTTCCAGGGCAACGGCGACCGGCTCGCTGCCGGCGGCGTCGATGACCGTCTCATCGATCCCGCGAAGTACGCGGATCTTCCAGGTCTTCTGTTCGTTTCCCTGAGGCCAGTCGGGGATCTTCGTGGGATCAGCCGGCTGGTTCAGCACGTCGCGGCGGAACCTGCGGCGGGTGATCCCCATGTCCTTCATAAAGCCGTCGATCATCGTAAACATGGCGAGCGGGCCGCAGAAGAGGTAAGTCGGGTCTTCCCCGCTGTATTTTTCGATCAGCTCCCGGGTCAGGAAGCCTTTTTCGCCTTCCCAGGCATCGTCGCCGGAAAGAATGTTGACGACTTTAACGTTCGGGCAGTCCCGTTCGATCGCCGCGAGCTCTTCGCCGAGGATGATATCGCTGTGGTGGACGGAACCGTAGAGGATCGTGAGGCGGACGTCCTTCATCCTGCCGTATGCGATCTCGCGCGCCATGGCGTGGAAGGGGGTGATGCCCGACCCGCCGGCAAGGGCGACGAGGTTTTTAGAATCGCGCATCGGCTCATAGTAGAAGTTTCCGAAGGGCATGTTGCCCTGCAGCACGGTCCCGGGTCTTACGTTTTCAAAGAACCAGTCGGGCACCAGGTAGGGTCGGTTCCGGCGGATCGTGACTTCGATATAGCCGTCTTTGCCGCGCGCGTCACAGGGCGCGGAAGAGATGGTATAAGGCCGCGTGAGATCACTTTCACCGATCTTCAGCCGGAAATTCACATACTGTCCGGCCTGGAAGACCGGCAGATGGCCGTCCGCCGACTTCATGCGGAATACTTTTGCGGTCGGAGAGGTGTCCCGGACGGATTCTACGATGAATTCCATCTTTGCGGGATGCAGCAGGTCTGCAAGCTCCCGGATCGGGTCTTTCGGATCCGGAACGGCGGAAGCGGTCTCGATCGCGTTCTTTCTGGCTGCGGTCACGCGGCTCGCGCCGCCGACGTCCTTTAAAAAGCCTTTGACTTTCACGCTCATTTCGCTGCCTCCTTCTTCTTCAGGTCGTCGAGGATCG
>CADBQM010000250.1 GCA_902796795.1 uncultured Eubacteriales bacterium | reverse complement strand
GCTCGGCGGCACCGGACTTACGGTGGAAGCCTATAAGAGAAGGGCGGAAGAGATCCGGGAAAACTATACCGAAGCACCGGTGCTCACAGACCGGGTGCGGGCAAAGCTTCAGGAGATCACAAAAGACGCAAAGACGCCGGAAGACCGCCTGTACGCGATCGAAAGCTACCTGGCAGGCCTCCGCTATGAATCCTATCCGGGACCGCTGCCGGAGACCGTCACGGACGCGGGCAGCTTCCTCGATTATTTCCTCTTTGAGCGCCCGGTAGGCTACTGTACGTATTTCGCGACCGCGTTTGTGCTCATGGCGCGCGCCGAAGGTTTCCCCGCACGTTATGTGCAGGGCTTCGTGGCGGACCATACGACGGTCCAGCCCTTTGCCGTCTATTCCAACATGTCCCATGCCTGGCCGGAGGTCTGGTTCGAGAACGCCGGCTGGATCGGCTTTGAGCCGACGCCGGGCTACGGCGGCTTCCGCTATCGCGGCTGGAAAGTCTACGGCAGGGGAGGGGGCAGCGGCTCCGGAAACGGCGACGGGCTCCCGGAACCTTCCGGACCGCCGCCGCAGGAAGAGATGGAACCCGAACCGGAGGAGGAGTTCCCGTTAGAACCGGAACCGGAGAAGCGGGATTACGGCCGCCTGTTCCTCTATCTTGCCTATTTCCTCGGTGCCGTGATCCTGCTCCTGATCCTGTATTTTGCGATCGAGCGGCTGATCCGGGTCACCCGGTACCGGCGGGCAAAGGAAGCGCAGCGCTACCGGATCCTGGTGAAGGAGAATCTCCGGCTGCTCTCGCTCATGAAGATCGAGCGAAGCGAGGATACGACGCTGACGGAGCTTTCAGAGAAGGCTTCGGCAGAACTGGAACTGGAACGGGACCTCCGTTTCATCCGCGACTATGAGAGCATCCTCTACGGCGGGAAGAACGTCACGCCTGTCATGGTGCGGACGGCCGGAAGGGAACAGGCGCTCCTTTTACGGCTCCTGAAGAAGCGGGACCGCCTGCGCGCGTTTTACTTTAAGACCTTCGTGCGCGCGGCCTGAGCCGCTTCTGGTAGTAATCATCGGCTGCATACAGAAAGAACGCGCGGGCACTTTCGCCCACGCGTTCCTGTCTGTTCAGCTTTTTTATTCGTTTCCGCTCGGGAACGGCTGGTCGGTGACAGTCGGTCCTTCCAGGACGAGCTTTCCGTCTTCGGTGAAATGGACGCGGTCGATCGCGATCTTCCTGCCGCGGTCCTTCACCGGCACCGTGCGCATGAACTCATCCGCGTAGCCCGGCCAGTGCTGGAGGGCGTAACCGTCCTTCGGCAGGCCGTTTTCGTCCACTTCGCCCTTCAGGAGGTCGCCCATGAAATTGGCGCTCCTTCTGCGTTCCAGGACCGGGGTCGCGGGATCGTTGAAGGGCACGTCGGTGATCATGTGGTAGACCATGAAGAATTCCTTGCCGTCCTTCGAATGAATGAAGGAGTTGTGGCCGGGGGCGTAGATGCCTTTGCCGTCCTCCGGCTGAAGGATCGGGTTTTCTTCCGCCTTCGTCCAGGGACCCAGGGGGGTGGGCGCGGTCGCGTAGCCGACGCCGTAGTCCTCGAAGGTATTGCCCGAGAACGTCATATAGTAGGTGTCGTTGTGCTTAAAGACGAAGGGGCCTTCGTTCCAGCGGCGCTTATGCAGCTTTACGGAATGATTCTCCCATTCCTGGCAGGGACGGACCATCAGCTTCGGCTCGCCGATGATGCCCGTAAAGTCGGGCTTCATCTCCGCGCCGTAGATCCAGCTTTCCTCGTAGTCGTTCGGACCGACCGGATGATGGTAGCAGCTGTGCGCCCAGTAGAGCCAGTATTTCCCGTTCTCTTCGTAAACGTTGATGTCGATCACGCAGTAGCCGGGGTCGTAGAGCGGACGCCCCAGAAGGTCGCGGTACGGGCCTTCGGGCTTCTCCGAAACGAGCACGCCGATCTTGCGGTTCTCGAGTTCATCGTAGGGATTGTCCTTCGCTTCCGTCGTATGGAAGATATAGTATTTGTCGCCGAAGTGGTAGATCTCCGGCGCAGAGGAACCGCCGTAGAACCAGTCGTCCTCGCCGGGCTCGACCGCCTTCCCGAGCGGCTCCAGGTTCACGAGGTCTTTCGTCCGGTAGAAGAGCCAGCCGGAGCAGAGGATGTAGTAGTAGCCGTCCGGCGCCAGCATGGCAAAGGGATCGGAACCGTAGTTAAAGGGGTTGTGGAAGGTCTTTCCCATGATATCTCCTTTCGTCAGGCTTTTTTCAGCCGGATCACGTTCCAGGATTTGTGCGGAAGAACGCCGGAAAGCGTTCCGTTTTCAAGCTTCACGGAGCAGGTCTTGACCGGCGCGATGCGCTCCGGGGCTTCTTCCGTATTCACGGCCTTCAGGTCTTCGTCGTGCAGGAGCAGCTGCTCTTCGATCGTGTAGCCTTCGAACTGGCGGAGGTCCAGCGTGACCTCAAGGTCCTCGGTGAGCGACTTGTTGACGGCGAAGACCGTCAGCGCTTCGTTTTCTTCGTCGTAGGTCACGATGCTGTCCAG